>JASEGS010000039.1 GCA_030017995.1 Thermodesulfovibrionales bacterium | reverse complement strand
ACACATCCATTGAGTTATTTTAACCCTTCTTTTGGTGTCCACTCTTTTCAGCTTATATCTTATGTGTTGGTATGCGAACCATATTTGCCTTTATAAAATATCTTATTTTCCATTAATGGTAATCAGTTGGAGCGAAAGCTCAGCGTCGCGCAGATTTCACCGCGTCCGCTGTAGTGATTCGTTAATCGGCTTTTTTTGTTTTTTAATGATTTCAGTTAATGATCTCAATGCCTGATTTACGGAGTCGTGGTCAGGAAAGAATTTGGAAACATCGGCGTCGATAACTACAACATTTGTGCCTTCGCTGTATTTCTTCGTGTATTTTCCCCGAATCCCTTTGCTGAAATCATATTCTTCAAGCATGTCTTGATCTTTTTGCATTTTCTTCATATTGCCCCCTTTCATGTTTTGTCGCTTTTCTTGCGCTTATTATTCTGACTTTATCTTTTCTCTCCGTATGTACAACGACCAAAAGGCGATTGTCAACGGAGTTCCCAATTATAATAAATCTGTCCTCATCGTCGGAATGCAGAGGATCATAAATCGTCAACGATAAGGTATCCTTGAAGACCGTACATGCCTCATCAAAGGATATTCCGTGAATTTTTAAATTTTTCTTTGCCTTATTCCTATTCCATTCAAATAGAAGCATAACTTGTTATCTTTGTTATATTAAAATCTAAAACCTTCTCTAACTCGTTGCTAAGCGATAGCTCTACTCAACGGACCCGATCAGCTAATAAATATTTCCATTTTTCATCCCCTTATCCATGATCTTTATCACCGTCTAACATTTATTTTTATCCTTATTCTGCATTTAGAAAGATTTTGTCTTGTGATGTATGGCTTTGTCAAGCAAAACAGGGGCAAATAACATATGAAATTTGAATGATTTTAAAAGCTATCTTGCAGCCAAATCGGCTGAATATGCTCCCTATCCTGCCGTCTTCAACAGCGCATTGACAATCGCCACTGCTGTTGGTGTGCCTCCCTTTCTGCTCAGGTTGGTAATGAAGGGAAAGTCTTGTTTTGCCAGCAGGGTCTTTGACTCAAATGCCTTCACAAAGCCGACAGGCACGCCCACCACTAAAATTTGAGATTTCAGATTTGAGATTTCAGGTTTTGAATTAAAAATTTCTATAACCTTTAATAAAGCAGTTGGCGCATTGCCTATAGCGATGATTCCGATATTGTGATCGCCTGACAAAGCCTTTTCCATTGCTATCTCTGCCCTTGTCTTGCCAGTTGCTTCGGATGCCCTTATCACATCCTCGTCAGAAATATTGCAGATTACTTTTCCGCCAAATGGCTCAAGCCATCTCTTAATGATACCTGTCTTTACCATCTCAACATCTGTGAGAATATCCTTTCCGTCCCTGATTGCGTCAAGCCCTGTCCTGACGGCATCGGGATGAAATATAAGCGTATTTTTAAACTCAAAGTCGGCAGTGGCATGTATGACGCGCTGAACAACAGGCAGTTGTTCGGCGGGTACGGCGCTCAGATCCGCCTCATTCGTGAGTATCTCAAAGCTCCTGTCCTCAATCTCCATGGGCTTAAAGCCCTGTGCCGCCTTGATCCGCTCTATCACCACATTAACCAATTTGTTATGGATGCCGAGAGGTTCGGTATAGACAAACTCAATAGCAGGGTATGCGGCTTTAGCCTCTCTGATCATTTCCGGGATGTCGTGCGTAACATGCATCCCGCTGCTTAAAAAATAGGGGTGGATAATAATCCGCTTTGCGCCTTTATCTGCACAGTCTTTGATGGCATCGGGCAGTTCGGGCTTTGCGAACTGGAGATAAGAGACCTTCACACAGTCTTTATCGCAGCAGGGATGCAAGGCATTATGAAGCAGTCTGCCCACAATCTCAATATTATTGGCGTCCTTCTTAGGACTGCCGTGTCCTATGAGTATTATGTTTTCCATTAATTCTCCTTCGCGAATTTTAAGAAATTTTCAGCAGCGCGCGGATTGCTTCCAAAGTGCAGATGCACATAGCTTGCGAGCGTGTTTTTATACTTATAGCCCGATGCGTTAACAGGCTCTCCGTAATTGTTCCAGACAGAATAGATTTCGTCTATGATTTCTCTTCCGGACTTTCGCTCTTCCGAACTTCCACTCTTCCGAACTTCTGCGCTATTTCGTATCTCCGAATAGTGGAATTCATGTCCTCTCAGTATGTCTCCTTTTCTGCCGAGGATACAGTCTTCTCTTAAAGTGATCTCCCTGTAGCCGAGGCTCGGTCCGCCTTTTTTCATTCGTGTCTCGATTGGCAGGATATTAGCCATTGAGAAAAAGTTCCCATCAAAGTCATGAATGCCTTTTGAAATGTACATCAAGCCTCCGCATTCCGCATAAAGCGGCCTGCCCGCATCCGACCACTCTTTTATGGATTTAAGCATCGCCGTATTGCCGGATAATTCTTTTGCATAGAGTTCGGGATACCCGCCGCCTATATAGATTGCGTTGGCAGAGGCAGGTATTTGGGAATCTTCAAGAGGGCTGAACTTTATAATTTCTGCACCGGCTTCTTTTAAAAGGTCAAGATTATCCTCGTAGTAAAAGCAGAAGGCCGTGTCATAAGCAACGGCGATAGTCGAGGTCGGGGACAGTCCCGATTCTACGGCTGCGTCTGTAAATCTGGGACAGTCCCCTTCCTGTCCATTCTTCCGGGAATGAAGCGGAAGGCAGTCATCCCTGCCAATAATAGCTTTCACATTTACATGCTCCAGAACTGCATCCGCAAGCCTTTCGATGTTTTCATCAGCGATTGGATTTTCCTCTGCAACGGTTAATCCAAGATGCCTGTGAGGAATCTCGAAATTCAAATCCCTCGGCAGGCAGCCGAGGACTTCTATATCTTTTACCGCATTTTTAATGCGGCCGTAATGCCTTTCGGATCCAACACGGTTAAATATCGCTCCCCCGATATTTATTCCAATTGCCGCCCTCCAATCCTTAAACCCCTTCGCTATCGCGCCCGCGCTTTCAGCCATGCCGTAAGCATCAACTACGAGGATAACGGGAAGCCCGAGGATCGAGGCGAGCCTTGCAGAACTTAGGTCACCGTCATATAAGCCCATTACTCCCTCTACTATTGCCGCATCCGCATCCTGAGAATATTTATTAAAACAATCCTTCACATACTCTCCGCCGCACATCCACAAGTCGAGATTTCGCGAGGCCCTGCCGGTTATGAGCCTGTGGAGCCCCGCATCTATAAAATCCGGCCCTGCCTTGAACGGCTGGACTTTCAATCCCTTCCTTTTCAGCGCGGCCATGATGCCGAGAGTTATTGTCGTCTTGCCGCACCCGCTGTGCGTCCCTGCTATTAGCGCGCCAAACATAAATACAGCTCCTTGAGCAGACGCATGTTTTCTTTATTGGATTTCACTGCGATTCTCATATATGTTTCGTCAAGACCCATGAAATTCGAGCAGTCTCTTATCATTATCCCTTTCTGTCTCAGCTTTAAGATTATCTGCTGAGCGTTCTCATGCCGGGCTAAATAAAAATTCGCGGAAGACGGGAAATAAGTAATACCGAGTATCTTAAACCCGTCTTCGAGGATCTTCTTCTCGCTTCGTATGACCCTGAACGTCTCATCACTGTATGAATCGTCGTTCAGAGCGGCAATTCCCGCAAGCTGCGCAAGTGTGTTTACGGTCCACGGCTCCTTATATTTTTTGATAATGTCCTCTATGGTCATGGGGACTACGCAATAGCCTATCCTCAATCCCGAAAGGGCATAGAATTTTGTCAGTGATCTGAGCACGATGAGATAGGGATTGTTTTCAACCTCTTTTATCACAGAATGTTCGGGCCTGAAATCTATAAATGCCTCGTCAACCACAAGATAGCATTTAAGCCTTTTAGCGGCGGCGGCTATTTCCATGACTCCCTCTTTTTTCAGAAGCCTGCCTGTAGGGTTGTTGGGATTGCAAAGAAATGCCATGTTGCAGCCTTTTATAGACTGGATGAATTCAGTGGTATTTACATCAAAATTATCTTCTCTTTTTAACTTCTGACACCTGACTTCTGACATCTGACTTCTGATCAGGACTGCTCTTTCGTATTCCGAGAATGTAGGAGCGGGTATTAAGACCTTTTTAGGTTTTAACGCCCTGATAATAAGATAAATAAGCTCTGTGCTTCCGTTCCCGCAGATAATGGAATGGTAGTTTATACCGAGATGCTTCGCAATCCAGAGCCTCAACTGTCTGCAGTCCGGGTCTGGATAATTATAAAGATATTTGGCATTATCGTTTATCTCTGAAATCACGCTTTTCGGAACGCCAAGCGGATTGATGGATGCGCTGAAATCTATGATTTCGCCTTCGTCTATGCCGAGCATTTCCGCAAGCCTGTATATATTGCCGCCGTGCAGTTCGAGCGGCTTATTTTGTTCCGTCATAAAAGACTCCTCATATAAAGAATAACGGCAGCGATAACCATGAATAATAGAGATGAAAACTTAACAATGGCGATTGTTTTTTCAGATGCCGTTAAATAGTCGTTTGTGATTTCTGTGCCGATATAAGACTTGTCTACGCCTACGCCTCCGTAAGTTGAACGCCCGCCGAGCCTCACTCCCAGGGCGCCTGCTGTCGCGGCCTCGGGAATGCCCGCATTCGGACTGGCATGTTTTCTGCCGTCCCGATACATAGTTTTCAGCGAACAGCGGGCAGCAAACAGGGAACTGAAAACGAACGCGGATGAAACTGCGATAAGCATGCCGGTAATGCGCGCAGGTATATAATTGGCAATGTCATCGAGTTTTGCGGCAGCCCATCCAAAGTTTTTATATTTTTCATTTTTATATCCAACCATTGAATCGAGCGTATTGATTGCCTTATATGTCATGGCAAGGGGCAAGCCTCCAATAATAAAATAAAAGACCGGCGCCACAATTCCGTCGGAGAGGTTTTCCGAGAGTGTTTCCACAGATGCCTTTAATATGCCCTCTTCGTCGAGATTTTTTGTGTCCCTGCCTACGATCATTCCGAGATTGTTTCTCGCTGTCTCGATCTCTTTATTTTTCACGGCTTTGATAACTGCCTGAGCCGAGACTATGAGCTCCCGCAGCGCTATGGTCGTTGCCGTCAGATAGATTAAAATAACAATGCCTATTGCCTGCAAAGGTTGTATGATCTTGACGATAAGCAAAGTTGAGACAAAAGACGAACCGACTATCACAACCGTCAGAAGAATCCCGCCGAGCTTCTCTCCTTTGGGAGTAACAATAAAACTTCTGAGATGTCTCTCTATCCTGTCGATAGAGCTTCCGATAATTCTTACAGGATGCGGCAGCCAGCGCGGGTCACCTATTGCGATGTCGAGCAGGAATGCCGCTATGAGTATTGCAGATGGAATGCCGAATGTCGAATAATCGAATATCATAAGCCTATAATCTTTTTTATAAAATCCATGTCGATATTCTCTTTTACAATATGAGCAAGGCTGTCAATAGCTTTATCTTTGATGTCCGAGTATGATGTTGTTGAACTCAAAGCATCGAGCCCTTTTGTTTCTCGTGCATGATTAATAATTTCTCTTCTGAAAGAGTCGTTCTCAAAAATCCCGTGAATATATGTTCCCCAGCAGTTTTCGTTTTTTGAGCCGTCGATGACTTCTGAATCGGCGAAGCGGTGAATCTGCGAACCGGTGACACTCCCATTCACCCATTCTCCCATTCTCCGTTTCAGTCTGAATAGTCCGATGTCTCCTCTGCTTTGTCCCATATGTATTTCGTAGCCCTTTAATCGGTGAATCGGCGAATCGGTGAATCGGTGAATTGTTTTTACCTCAGAATTACCCATTAACCCATTACCCCATTTACCATTTAATATTGCTTCCACCCTGCATGTTGTCTTTTCCTTATCAAAGGCAGTTTCTATGTCAAGCAGTCCGATGCCATCAATCTCTTTATGAGGGCTTTCTACACAATGAGGGTCGTAAATCTTCTTGCCGAGCATCTGGTATCCGCCGCACATTCCTATGATATGGATGCCTTTTGCAAAGGCCTTTTTTATGCTTCCATCTAAGCCGCTCTCTTTAAGGAACATCAAGTCTTTGACGGTATTTTTAGAGCCGGGAACGATTACCATGTCCGCATTCTCTATGTCTGCCGGATTTGTGGAATATATAAGCTCCACATCTGGCTCGCATGCGAATGGATCAAAGTCCGTGAAGTTAGAGATGTATTGCAGTTTTACGATTACTATCTTTATTCTTGCATGATTTGAAATTTGAAATTTGAAATTTGAGATTTTCTGAAGCGCCAGCCCGTCTTCTTCAGGCAGCCCTATATCCTTTATATACGGAAGCACGCCTATCACAGGCTTGCCAGTCCTGTCCTTTATCATTTCGAGCCCCGGCCTGAGTATCTCGACATCGCCCCTGAATTTATTTATTACAAATCCTTTTATGTGGCTGCTGCTTTTTCCGAGTAGCTTGACAGTCCCGTAAAGAGACGCGAACACTCCTCCCTTATCTATGTCGCCGACTAAAATCACAGGCGCTTTCGCATGTTTGGCCATGGACATGTTCACAATATCCACATCCATTAGATTTATCTCTGCTGGGCTTCCAGCCCCTTCCATGATTATTAGTTCGTATTTTTCAGAGAGCCTGTCAAAGGATGTTTTTACGGCTTCCCACGCAGTTTTTTTAAATGAGTAATATTCCTGCGCCTTCATGGTTGAATGCACCTTTCCGTGAATGATGACCTGCGAGCCCATTTCTCCTGATGCCTTCAAAAGTATAGGGTTCATGTCAACGGTTGGCTCTATCTTAGCCGCCTCTGCCTGTAATGCCTGCGCCCTTCCAATCTCTCCGCCTTCAAGGGTTATGTAAGAATTCAATGCCATGTTCTGAGCCTTGAAAGGAGCGACAGCCACGCCTTCATCTTTGAATATCCTGCACAGGGCGGCAGTGATCAGGCTCTTGCCTGCTCCAGAACCTGTGCCCTGAATCATTAAGGCTTTATTTTTTATCCGTTTCATTATATTTAGGGCATACAGCCTGAGAGTCTGTAAAATCCAGAACATCCTGAAGCCTGTCAAAGAAATGCGAGCTTCCGATTGTTTCAACAAAACCGTATCTCTTAAGGCTTTGATATACTGCCGGCTGAGTCTCCACAATTATAAGCACCACTTTTTGTTTCTTGCATGTTTTGTAAATGTTTGTCAGCAGTTGAACTGCCGCTGTATCAACATAAGGCACGTGACGCATCCTTAAAATAAGCGTCTTCGTTTTTTTTGATGAAAATGATATGGCATCCCTGAATTTATTGATAGTCGCAAAAAAGAATGGTCCGCTTATCTCATAAACCTCAAAGCATTCGGGTATAACATAATTTCTTATTTCGTTCGCATCAACTGCCTCTTCCTTATCCTCCCACTCGTCTTTTATATAGCTTATATTGCCGATATCGGACATCTTTTTCATAAATATAAAGGCAGACATGATTACTCCAGCCTGAATAGCAATCGTGAGGTCTAAGATTATTGTCAGTAAAAAGGTTGAGAGCATAAGAATGGCATTGCTCTTTGATGTCCGCAGGATTCCTGCAAATGCCTTTCTCTCGCTCATATTATAGGCTACTATTACGAGTATTGCCGACAATGCGGCAAACGGTATCATTCCTGCCCATCTCCCGAAAATAAGCATTATTAAAAGGAGGGTTGCTGCATGAACAATGCCAGCAACCGGCGTCCGTCCGCCGTTTTTTACATTTGCTGCTGTCCTTGCGATTGCGCCTGTTGCCGGTATGCCTCCGAATACAGGCGATGCTATGTTCGCTATGCCCTGAGCGATCAACTCCGTATTAGCCCTGTGTCTGCCGCCTATCATGCCGTCTGCTACAACTGCGCTCAGAAGGGATTCTATGCCTGCTAAAAGCGCTATCGTGATGGATGGGAATATAAGCTCTTTTATTAATTTGATGCTGAATTTCGGCATCTCCGGAGCATGCAGGGACGAGGGGATTTCTCCAAACCTTTTCCCGATGGTTTCTACATCTATATCCCATATCTTGACAATCAGTGTGGCTGCTATTATCGCTACGAGAGGTCCGGGGATTTTTTTGTTTATCCTCGGCCAGAGGATTACTATTCCTATAGATAGTATGGAAATGAGCATGGACTTGTAATTGATTTGGTTCAGGTATTCAAAATACATCTCCCATTTGTCCAGAAAATCGGCAGGCAGGTTTTCTATTGGAAGTCCCAAGAAATCCTTTATCTGCGAACTGAATATTATTACGGCAATGCCGCTCGTAAAGCCGGTGATTACAGGGTCGGCGATGAACTTCATCAAGCCGCCCATCCGGACAAGCCCCATTATTATCAATATGACGCCTGCCATAATAGTTGCAACGCTAAGTCCTGTCATGCCGTATTTATGGACAATTCCATATACGATTACTACAAATGCGCCTGTTGGTCCGCCTATCTGGACGCTGCTGCCGCCCAGAAAGGATATTAGAAATCCTGCTACAATGGCCGTATAAAGACCCTTTTCAGGAGATACGCCCGATGCAATGCCGAATGCGATAGCCAGAGGCAGGGCTATAATGCCAACAATAATTCCTGCAATCAGGTCTTTTGTAAACAAGTCGAGGTTATACCCCTTGAGTTTTGTCAGTATCTTGGGTTTAAATCTCATGTTAGTTCTCCATTATTTACTCCATAATTCAGCAACTTTACTACTGGATACTTATCCCAGAACTCGATGATATTGACCGCCCCGGTGTCTTGTTCTACTCTGAAGATATTTTTGAGCGGGATTCCTAAGATATGGCAAAGCATTATCCTATTTACCCCGCCATGGGCGACTATCGCTATGTTTTCGTGCGACCCCCCTCTTAATTTAAGAGGGGGTTGGGGGGAGTTATTTTTATGATTTTCTAAAATCATATTCAGCGCCCTAACCACCCTGTCCCTGACCTCAAGTGTGCTCTCTCCTTTAATAGGGCTGTATTTGAGAGGATTGGTCGCCCACGCCTCGAATTCTTTAGGATGTTGTTCTTTAATCTCGGTGAAGCTCATGCCTTCCCATATACCGAAATTCCTCTCGCGCAGATCAGACATCACAACAGGTTTTAAGCCGAATGGCTCTGCTATTATCTCAGCGCTCTTTAACGCCCTGCTTAGAGGCGAGCAGTAAACGGCTGTTAGAGCGGAAGCTCGGAAGTCCGGAAGTCCGGAAGTCCGGAAGTTTTTTAAGGAATTATTTTCTTCAATTACTTCTGCACTTCCGCTCTTCCGCACTTCTGCACTAATAAATGCCACCGTCCGCCTGACCTGCTCAATGCCTTCTTCCGACATCGGCACATCAATGCTTCCCTTGTAGCGTTTTTCTTCACTGCCTTCTGTATCGCCGTGCCTGACTAAATAGAGAGTCGTGACCATATTATCACCATCAATAAAAAGAGTATTTCTGTGAATTCGCTTATAGCGCCTAAAATATCGCCTGTAAGCCCGCCGAATTTTTTATCAAAGAAGTTAATGCACAAACGGCAAAAGATATATATTGCCGATAATAATACAGCGCAGAAGAGATATTGAGAGTCAGGCGCGAGTCTGTTGGAGATTAAAACCATTGTTGAGAACAGCATAATGAGTATCAGCGTTGAAATAACAATATCCCTTAATCTGACACCATTTAGAAATATCCTCCCAAGACCATCCTGCCTCGCAGCTTTGCCGTGAAACATTGACATGACCATAGTCCATTTCGGTAATACCGGGAGCATGATGAGCGAAGAATAATAAGTGAAGTATGAGAGATGCGATATGTTCTTTAAAGTTAGATACTTTAATCCGAGTGCAAATATCAGAGCAGTAACGCCGACAGGGCCTGCTGACGCATCTTTCATAACATCGAGCCTCTTTTGTCTGTCTGAATCCTTATTATCTGATGATTTAACTGCGAGGGCGTCAAATGTGTCTGATAAGCCGTCAAGATGAAACCCACCATTTGAGAGGACAAGGATAAGAATCAAAAGACCAATAACAAGGTCTGAGTGGAAAACAAATTCCAAACCATAGTTCATCCCTGCCAATGCGATTCCCTGAAACAGGCCGACAAACATAAAGGCAGTCGTGCTTTTTGCGATCTCTTTTTCGGATACTTCATCTTTTATCCTTACGGGTATTATGGTCAGGAATTGTATTGCGAGCAGTAATTTTTTCATCAATTTATTATCTCATCCGAAACCCCGGCCTCATTGAAGGTCGCCATTTCTTTATATATCTTCAATCCTGCATCTATCATGAGCATTGCAAGCGCAGCGCCAGTGCCTTCTCCGAGCCTTAAATCCAGATCAAGGATTGGTTTAAGTCCCATTTTTTCGAGCATCGCCTCGTGTCCGATCTCAACCGAATTGTGAGCTGCGAACATATAATCCGTGACTTCCGGTTTGATGCAGTAGGCTATGAGCGCTCCCGCCGTTGATATGAACCCGTCAATAATCACCGGTATCCCGTTTGCTGCTGCGCCGAGAATTAATCCTGCAATACCTCCGATCTCCGCGCCGCCTACTTTTGCAAGAACATCTATCGCATCATCTGAATCAGGATTGTTAAGTCTTATACCCTCTTCGATTACTGCAATCTTTTTCTGGAGGGATTCGTCTGAAATGCCTGTGCCTTTGCTTGTAACCTCTGGAACCGGTTTCCCGGTGAGCACCGCTGCGATAGCGCTCGAAGGGGTAGTGTTGCCAATCCCCATATCTCCTGTAGCGAATATCTTATATCCCTTTTTTGCGTATCCATTCGCAAGCTCTATCCCTACTTCAAGGCATTTTACCGCTTCATCCATCGTCATCGCAGGCCCTTTAGCAAAGTTCCGTGTGCCTCTGACAACCTTCATTGAGACAAACAATCCCCCCTCGCCCCCCTTTACTAAAGGGGGGATGGGGGGATTGCCGAAATCGTGATCAACGCCTATATCCACTACAATGACCTCTGCGCCTGCATGCCGCGCAAGGACATTTATTCCAGCGCCGCCTCTTAAAAAATTAAAGACCATTTGAGGCGTAACCTCTTTTGGATATGCGGAAACACCTTCTTCTGTAATGCCGTGGTCTCCTGCAAATGTGAAGACAACCTTTTTGTCCAGGATCGGGCTTTTATTTTCTGTAATTGCAACGAGCTTTCTTGCGAACTCCTCAAGTCTTCCCAAACTCCCAAGCGGCTTGGTGAGATTGTCGAGATGTCTCTGTGCGACAGCATAAAATTCTGCATTTATAGGTTTAATATTGATTAACGTTTCATTTAGCAAATCCATTCTTTTCCCCCGCTACTTTATTTTTAAAGGTATTCCTGCTGTAACCAGATAAACCTCATCCGCTGCCTTTGCGACCTTCTGGTTCAGATATCCTGCCCAATCCCTGAATCTTCTCGACAGTTCATTGTCTGGAACAATTCCAGATCCCACTTCATTAGAGACGATAAAAATATGTGATGTGTGATGTGTATTACGCAATGTATCAATGAAACTTGCAATTTCAGATTCAATATTTTTATCAGTTAGCATCATACTTGAAAGCCAGAGAGTCAGGCAGTCAAGCAAAATCACATCGCATTTATCCGAGATGCTTTTTATAACGCCGGTGATTTGTAACGGCTTTTCGATGCAGCTCCATTCGCTTGAGCGCTCTTTTTGATGTTTCTCGATGCGCTCCTTCATCTCCTCATCGAGGGCCTGCGCAGTGGCTATGTAAACCTTTTTGCCCGGACAGGCAGATGCCCTTTCGAGCGCAAATCCGCTTTTACCGCTCCGCGCTCCGCCGAGTATAAATACAAGGTTGCACTTTCTTTCCATCATAATTACTGCTTATCTGTTCCTGTGGCATCATTCTCGAACATTCCTTTCAACGTGTCATTTGCGCAGAACTTACCGCACATGGTGCATGTGTGCTCATCGCCGTTTCCTCTCTTTGCCTTTATCTCTTTTGCCCTTTCAGGGTCTATGGCAAGTGAAAACTGCGTCTTCCAGTCCATGTCCCGCCGCGCCTTTGACATGGTCTTATCCGTATCGGTTTTTTTGAGTTTTATCATATCACCGATATGGGCGGCGGTTCTCGCCGCAATAACGCCTTCCCTGACATCTTCCGGGAACGGAAGCCCCAGATGCTCTGAGGGCGTAACATAACAGATAAAATCAGCGCCATAGGCTGACGACAACGCAGCTCCGATTGCAGCGGTAATGTGGTCGTAGCCGGGAGCAATGTCTGTTGTAATCGGGCCAAGCATATAAAACGGCGACTCCCCGCTCATCTTTTTTTCAAGCAGCACTGACGCCTCTATCTCATTGATGGGTATGTGTCCGGGACCTTCAACCATTGTCTGACATCCTGCATTCCTGCCAAGCTCTGCAAGCTCGCAATTTATAAGTAATTCCTGAATCTGCACCCTGTCATTCGCATCATGTATAGCCCCGGCCCTGAATCCATTGCCGAGACTCAGAACCACATCATGCTTTTTGAGTATTTCAACCACCCTGTCAAAATGCTCATAAAGCGGATTCTCTCTCTGGTTGTGTTCCATCCATGCAACCATGTAAGAACCGCCTTTTGAGACAAGCCCTCCATAGCGGTAATTCTGCTTTCTCAGCATCTCGACCGTTCTTCTGTTAATGCCGCAATGTATCGCCATAAATGCTACTCCTTCCTCGCATTGCCTCTCGGTAATTTCAAAAAGGAGTTCCGCGGGCATTTTTACGGCAGCACCATATTTTTCGATAGCTATTGCGAATGCTTCATACAGAGGCACTGTCCCTATTGGAAGGTTTATAGCATCCATTACAGCCCTTCTGATTTTAGCAATATTACCGCCTACGCTTAGGTCCATAAGTGTGTCAGCGCCGTATTTTTCAGCAGTTTTAGCCTTTTCAATCTCCATATCCATATCAATAATCTCTGTGGATGTGCCGATGGAGGCATTTATCTTTGTTCTCAAGCCTTTGCCGATGCCCACTGTCCTTGATTGTCTATTTTTGTTTGCAGGAATTACTATCTTTCCAGATGCAACACGGCTTTGTATCAGCTCCGCATCAAGTTCTTCTTGTTTTGACACCTCAGTAACTTCGCTGCTAATCTCTCCTGCTGCTGCCCGTTCAAGTTGTGTCATATATCCTCCCGTAAAATAAAAAAATCCTCAGAGCTATAATGCCCTGAGGATTGCACCCTGTTTCACTTCATCCCCTTATCCTTCCTCCACGAGAAGGCTCATTAGCAACCAGTGTCAGATTTTTTACTGATAACTATTCACTAATCACTGTCGTTTCACAGGCAGGTCTTCTGGCTTCCCCGCACCTTTGGCTTACCTTTCCTTTCGAATTAGATCAAAAAGTGGTGTTATTGCTTATTAGCATATGCCAAAGGCGAACAACCTTTATAACTAAAGGTGCGGGGTTACAGCGGCGGGACCACTCCCGAGTCTCACGGGATTCCCTATTAAGCCCTCAGGCACCTGAGCAACTTATTTTATCTGAACGATTGATGTAAAAGTCAACCTTAATAAGGGCGCTTCATGATATAGGGATGCATCAATGAAATGATATGGATTGCAAAGGAATGAATGCGTCAACACCAGTTGATCTTAGGCGCAAGTGTCTGGATTACTATCCATCTTTCTTTTAAAGGCAACTCGAGATATAACGAACTTTCCATCAATATAGATATAATCTCTCTTAATTTTTGCCTTTCCATGGCTGACTCCAAGAATCCTTTCTTAGTTTTATTATCGGAAAGCGCAAATAGAAACTTTAATTCAATATGGTGGTGTTTGTTGGAAAAAGTCAGAACTCATTTTGAACAAAATCCCGACTGATTGCCGCGCTTCGCGCGGCAGAACCAAAACGGAACGCTCGGGCGGGCAAAAAGGAAGGGGGTTG
>JASEGS010000038.1 GCA_030017995.1 Thermodesulfovibrionales bacterium | reverse complement strand
ATCTTAGCAGATTAAGGAATAAAAATGAATATTTCTTAGTGACTCATACATGCTCTTGATAAATTGCTCATCATTGGCTATGATTTTAAATAAAGATTCAGGAGACGGGAGAAAGAAATGATAACACGGGAAAAAGTTGAAGATGCCCTGAATAAAATCAGGGTTGGCCTTAAGGCAGAGGGCGGAGATATAGAGTTGATTGATGTAAAGGACGACACTGTCTATGTGAGATTGAAAGGCGCCTGCGAGACATGTCAAATGTCTGCCCTTACTATGAAAAACTGGGTAGAGACCAATATAAAGAAAGAAGTCCCGGAAATTAAGACTGTTCAAGCGGTATGATTCACAGAAGACAGAAAACAGAAGACAGAAAACAGAATGTGGAAAATAGAAATAAAAAAATAAGCTCTGTTTTTTGTTTTTTCTTTCCCGCCCTCTGTTTTTTATTTATGCTGCCCGCCATAGGCAATTCTGGAGATTTAGCCGAGGTGAAAGGTCTCAGGCATTGGTCAACTTCAGAATATATAAGGGTCGTTGTTGATCTGTCAGATTCTGTAGAGTTTGCAGAGGGCAGGCTGTCTAATCCTGAAAGGTTCTTTTTTGATCTTAAAAATGCAAGGCTGATGAGGGGATTAAAAACAAACTATACTGTTACGGATATGTCTTTAAAGTCAGTTAGGGTGGGTCAGTTCAAGGCAGATACTGTAAGGATTGTTTTTGACCTTGAAAAAAGCGATTGTGCTGTTAAGACATTCAAGCTTGAAGACCCTTCAAGAATTGTTATCGATATTTTCAGAAATATCCCAGAGAGCAATAAATCAGAAACAGCAGCAGACAATAATGTTATGCATGATATTGTGCAGAGAAGGATTGTTATAGATGCCGGACACGGAGGACATGACCCAGGCGCTGTTGGTTCCGGAGGTCTTTTTGAAAAGGATGTGGTGCTGGATGTCGCCCTTAAAGTGAGGGATATAATAAAAAAAGAATATCCCTTATATGATGTTATCCTTACGAGGGACAAAGACATCTTCATCCCACTTAATGAAAGGGCAGCTATAGCGAATAAAGGCAAAGCAGACCTCTTTGTATCCATTCATGCCAATGCGAGCCCTAACAGGTATGCGCGCGGCATAGAGACATATCTTTTAAACTGGACTGATGATGAAGATGCCCTGAGGGTTGCTGCAAGAGAGAATGCCATATCATTGAATAAGATGAGACAGGTGCAGAACGAACTGGGATTAATACTGGCTTCCCTCGAGAGGGAGACTAAAAGAGATGAATCTGTTAAGCTTGCAGGTTATGTCCAGAAGTCCCTTGTATCTTCTATCCTGCCACAATATCCAAAGGTGATTAACCTTGGAGTAAAACAGGCGCTTTTCTATGTGCTGGTAGGCGCTAAGATGCCGTCTATTCTTGCTGAGGTCTCTTTTATAAGCAACCCTGATGAGGAGAAATTGCTGTTGGATGATAGTTATAGAGAAAAACTGGCGCGCTCTATTGCCTCAGGAATACACTCTTATTTTATAGCAGTGCCCCTGCAAAAAGTAGCTTCAAATGGAGCTGATGAGAAATCCGACTTTATCAGCCCTGTTAAATATATTGCCAAATAATGATCATCTTTGATTTATGCTCGATTATTTCATAAAAAACGGGATTATACTTGACGGCAGTGGTTCTGAACCTTTTGAGGCTAATGTTGGTATACTCGGTGACAAGATAACCTATGTTGGCAGGGACGGCGTTCCAGCCCATGAGTTGATTGATGCCAATGGCTGTATTGTATCTCCCGGCTTTATAGACACACATGCTCATTCAGAATTTACCCTCCTTGCAGATGGCAGGGCAGAGGGCAAGCTTTCACAAGGGGTTACAACAGAGATAAACGGCAATTGCGGTCTTTCTGCTGCTCCTCTTTTTGGTGATTTTCTGGAACACAGGGAGGTAGATTTAAAGGAATTAGGTATAAAAGAAAGGTGGTCTACATTCAGTGAGTATTTTCATATTCTGAAAGATAAAGGCATAGCTGTAAATTTTGCGACATTATGCGGGCACGGCAATATAAGGGCATCTGTCATTGGATATAAACATGTGGCTTCAAATGAAAAGGCTATGTTAAAAATGAAGAGCCTCTTAGCGGATGCTGTAGAACAAGGAGCTAACGGGCTTTCAACAGGACTCATATATCCGCCAGGAGTTTATTCAAATACAGAAGAATTGATTGAATTATGCTCATCACTCATTACTCATCACTCATCACTCATTTATGCCTCTCATATGAGGAGTGAAGGCGATGCCTTGATTGAGGCTATTGAAGAGGTCATAAGGATAGCAGAGAAAGCTCGCATTAAGGTTCATATATCCCATATAAAAACAGCAGGAGAAGCGAATTGGCAGAAGGCGGACATGGCTATTGAACGGATGGAAAACGCAAGACAACAGGGTTTAAAGCTTACATGCGACAGATACCCTTATATTGCAGCCAGTACCGATCTTGATTCCGTTCTGCCTTCGTGGACATATGAAGGCGGTGTTGATGAAGAATTAAAACGACTTGGCGATCCCTATGTAAAGGGAAAAATTAAAGCCGAGATTGGACAGAAGAACAACAGTTACTGGCAGGGCATTTATATATCATCTGTAAATAAGAACAAATGGATGGAAGGCAGGAGTATTTTTGATATTGCATCAGAAATAAAAAAGGAACCTTTGGATACGCTGTTTGAGATACTTATTGAAGAGAAGGCAAGGGCTGGAGCTATATTTTTCTCAATGAGCGAGGCTAATATCAGGAAATTTTTATCCCTTTCATACACAATGATAGGGTCTGACAGTTCAGCGAGGTGTTTTACGGGTCATACCTGTACTGGAAAGCCTCATCCGAGGGGGTTCGGGACTTTTCCGAGATTTATCAGCAAATATGTTAGAGATGAAGGTCTTATAACCCTTAAGGAGGCAATAAAGAGAATGACGGGCCTGCCTGCCTTGACCTTTGGTTTAGACAAAAGGGGGTTTATAAAGGAAGGGTTTTATGCTGACATTACACTATTTGATTATGAAAAAATTACAGATACAGCAACATTCAAAGAGCCTTACAAAAAGGCTGAGGGGATAAATTATGTATTTGTAAACGGAAAGATGGCTCTTAAAGAGGGTGAATTTACAGGGAGCCTCTCAGGAATGATTCTGAAGTGAAGCCGCTGATTGGTATAACTTCTGATATGGATGAACATGTATTTAAGCTAAGGCAGGATTATGTCCGTGCTGTTGAGATGGCTAATGGTCTGCCGTTAGTTGCAGCGCCGCAAAGAGATGTAGCTAAAATCTCTGAGTTGATTGACGGACTTATAATATCAGGCGGGGACGACCTGCCGCCGGAATATTATGGAGAGACTGTTGCTGTTCCGCCTGAACGCCTCAGGTTTGTGAGAAATGAAAGAGTAGATTTTGAATTGGCGCTGCTTAAGGAAATGGTGAAAAGATATAAGCCGATCCTTGCTGTCTGCTATGGCATGCAATTGGTAAATGTAGCCTTCGGTGGAAGCCTTTATCAGGACATAGAATATCAGATTGAGGGCGCCATTAATCATAAGGAAGGAGGTCATCTTATAAAAATTGACGAAGATTTCTATTATGAAATGAATAATGCTTATTCTGAATTGTGCAGTCCTCAATCTGTCAATTCCTCACATCGTCAGGCAGTCAAAGGACTGGGAGAAGGTCTGAGTGTCTTTGCGACATCAAAGGACGGGATTATAGAAGGGTTTTATAAGAAAGGTTATCCATTTCTTGTGGGAGTTCAGTGGCATCCCGAAAGAAGCCTGACCACAAGGGACAAAGAGACAGGACTTGAGAAATATGATAAACTTTCATTAGCGATATTTGAGAGGTTTATTAAAACAGCAGGAGAGATAAAGGAACAACATGGCAATTAATAGATTTTACTTTATCATATTGACATCTCTGGTTATTGTTCTGGGCTATCTGAGCTATCAGATATTGAAGCCCTTTTTGTCTCCGATAGCATGGGCGATAGTGCTTTCCGTGGTTTTTTATCCCGTTTACGCCTTTATTCTCAGGTTCGCAAAGTGGCGTTCTGTAGCATCCTTTATTACACTCTGTATCATCATTACTATCATTATCGGCCCTTTTTCATATCTGATGGTTCTGCTCGTCAGTGAACTTAAATCCATATCAGGCTATCTTGAGGCTGGAAGAATCGATGAGGTTATGGAAGTTCTGAAGCATCCTAATGTCAAAGATATAATAGATAAGATAACAACTTCTTTTGACATCACAGAAGCTGAATTCAGCAAGACTGTTACAGAGAATATCTCGAAACTCGGAAAGGCATTGATTGGCAGAATCACGACCGGGATGGGCAATATTGTAACCGTGACATTGAACTTTGTTTTCATGAATTTTGCTATATTTTTTCTCTTGCGGGACGGTCCTGCGTTTCTGAAAAAGATCCGAGATTATGAACCCTTTTCAGAGGAACAGAAGGACAGGCTGGCAACTCAGGTAAAGGATATTATAATATCAACAGTTTATGGTGGCGTTGTGGTTGCCATTGTACAGGGGATTATAGGAGGGCTTGCATATTATTTCCTCGGTATCCCTTCGCCGGTTGTCTGGGGGCTTGCAACCTCTATTGCCTCATTCATCCCTCTCATCGGAGCATTTGCCGTCTGGGGGCCAGCCACCACTTATCTTTTCATTCAGGGCGCGGTATTAAAAGGGATAATCCTTGCAATTATAGGTGTATTTGGAATAAGTATGATTGACAATGTATTAAAGCCCCTTATAATCGGCGCCAGGACGAAAATGCCGATTCTCGTCATATTCTTCAGTGTCCTTGGAGGAATAAAATTATTCGGACTGATAGGGCTTATAATGGGACCATTGGTGCTGGCAATCTTTGTGTCAGTTGTGGAAATATTCAGAAACATAGAAGGAGGGCAAAATGCTTAACAGAGCGGAGTTGAGAGAAATAGCATCTATGGAAGGGAAAGAATCTTATTTTGTAAGTCTGTACCTCAATGTTGACCCTATGTTCAATCCAAAGGGCGATCACATGGTACATTTTAAGAATATGATGAAAGTCAGCGATACCCTCGACAAGGCTGTATATAAGAAGGTAAAAGACGATCTTGATAAGATACAGAATTACGTTCTTTCCAATAAGAGGATGTTTAAAAAAGGGCTTGCTCTCTTAAGTTCATCTGAAAATTCCTTTTGGAAGGAATACAATCTCGGCGTGCCGCTTAAAAATGGGCTCTTTGTGGATAAGTCTCCGTATACCAAGCCTTTAATGGACATCCTTGACAACTATCAGAGATATGCTGTGCTCCTTGTTGACAAGGAATCTGCGAGGATATTTGTGATCCATTTGGGCGAGATCGTGGAGTATGGCGAGGTTCATACAGTTGATGTGCATGGAAAACACAAAAAAGGCGGGTGGTTTGCGCTCTCTCAAAATCATTATGAAAGACACATTGACTATCATGTTAGCCTGCATCTTAAGGAGGTAGTGGAAAAGCTCGACTCTTTCCTCAGTGGCGAATATATAGGAAGGCTTATAATTGGCGGTTCAGATGAGGCGGTCTCCATGATAAAAGGTATGCTGCATAAGACTGTGCTTGATAAAGTCATAGGTGCAGCAAAAGTGGAGATGTTTGCAAAGAGTGATGAGATATTAAGCAGGGTAGAGCCTATAGTTTCTGCCTACGAGAAGAAAAAGGAGGATGAGACGGTGGATAGCCTCATTGCAAAGGCGTTGAAGAACGAAAACGCTGTGCTTGGTCTGGATAATGTTATCCATACTTTACAGGAGCAGCGGGTGATGAAGCTAATCGTTCTGAAGGATTATAAGGCAAACGGATATAACTGTAGTTCATGCAATTTCTTAAGTTATCAAAAGACCGATTTATGTCCGTACTGCAATGGCAGGATGGAAGGAGTTGATTATCTGGTTGACATGGCAGGGGAGAAGGCGATCCAGCAGGGGGCGTTGATCGAGGTTGTATCTGAGAACAAGAAGCTGCTCGATGCAGGAGGAATAGGGGCGTTTCTAAGATTCTAATATATGAATTCATTAATTGGTGATGCCTTTCGCACTCTGATTCCAGCAGTCCTGTTAGTTATCGCTCTATCCTGCTCATCTTCATCCCGTCTGGAAGGGCATATTTATTACAGGCTGAATGTAAATCCTTCTACCCTTGACCCTGCGCTTATTACAGATGTCAGCGGCGCCTCCATTGCTGCAAAACTGTTTAACGGGCTTGTGAAATTAAACGGGGATCTTGAAGTAATCCCTGATATAGCAGAGAGATGGGAAGTTGCAAAGGATGGTCTTAAATACAGGTTTTTTATCAGAAGGGGCGTAACATTCCACAACGGCCGCAAAGTCAATGCCATGGACTTCAAATTTTCATTTGAAAGGGTTTTAAATCCTAAAACACGGTCACCGAACACATGGGTGTTTGACAGGGTGCAGGGGGCAAAGAAATTCATTGAAGGAAAAGATAGAGAGGTTTCTGGTTTTAAGATAATAAATGATTATGCCTTCGAAATAATCCTTGACAGACCATTTTCCCCTTTTCTGAATATGCTCACTATGACAGCCGCTTATGTTGTGCCTAAGGAAGAGGTCGAGAGAGAGGGATATGATTTCCCCAGCGAACCAGTTGGCAGTGGTCCTTTTATTCTAAAAAGTTGGCTGCCCAACAGGGAGTTACTTCTTAAGGTTAATGACAGATATTTTGATAGAAAACCTCTCATCAGAGGCATTGTCTATAGGATTATCCCGGAAGACCTGACAGCAATAACCGAGTTTGAGCTTGGCAATATTGATGTCATTTATCTGCCGGCATCTGCATATTCAACGTTCAAAAATGACAAGAGTTGGAGCAGGAATCTGATCTCATTTAAAGGGCTTAATACATATTATCTTGGAATGAATACATCAAGACCTCCATTTGATAACATTAATTTGAGGAGGGCTATTTCATTAGCTATTGACAGAGAAAAGATCCTCAGAACCCTCTATGAAGGCAGGGGAAGATTGGCTGCTGGTCCTGTCCCTGATCTGCTTAGAAAATGGGAGATAAAAGAGACTTTGGGATATAATCCCAAAGAAGCAAAGGAGATAATCAAAAGAGAAGGGGCATCAGGACTGAAGATAAACATGCATGTGACTGCTGACCAAGAGGTTGTTGATCTGGCTGAGGTAGTACAGTCCTTTCTCTCAGAGGCAGGGATGAATGTCAATATAAAACAGCTTGAGTGGAGCGCTTATAAAGAGTCTATTAACAAGGGGGAGCCTGATATGTTCTGGCTTAGCTGGTGGGCGGATTATCCTGATGCAGAGAATTTCCTTTTCCCTCTGTTCCATTCTTCCAATTTCGGGGCAGCCGGAAACAGAACAAGGTATTCTAACCGGGAAGTTGATTTGCTGATAGAGAGAGGGCAGCATTCAATAAATGAGAGAGAGAGAAATAGTTATTATAAAAGGGCAGAGGAGCTTATAATAAGAGATACCCCATGGGTTTTTTTCTGGCACAGGACAGATTATTTAGTCAGACAGCCATGGATAAAAGATTACACAATGTATCCCATTTATACAATTGATAAAGGTACAGAGGTCGGGATAAAAAAAGGGGCAGATCATTAGCAGATATATCCTGAAAAGACTTTTACTTCTCATACCGCTTCTGCTTGGGATAACTCTTCTTGCATTTTTTCTTTTGAAGGCGCTTCCCGGCGATCCTGTGTTAAACCTCATTGGCGAGAGGGCAAGCCCGGAGACTATTGAGAACATAAGAAAAGAGATAGGAGCAGACAAAGGGCTTGCGGCACAATATATGGGTTATCTTGGACTTTTGCTGCGAGGTAATCTTGGAAGGTCATATTACACAAACAGGGATGTATTGACTGACATAACCCTGAAATTTCCAAACACATTAGGACTTGCATTGGCAGCCATGTTTATAGCGGTTCCAGCAGGGATATTATTAGGTTTTATGGCAGCTAAAAGAAGAGGGTTTATTGACAAACTGATTGATACAATCACGATTTCGGGATTGAGTGTGCCGGTATTCTGGAGCGCTATCATTATTATGCTCATCTTCAGTCTTAAACTCAGGTTATTCCCGCCTTCAGGCACCGGAGATATCAGATTCCTTATACTGCCGGCATTTGTTTTGTCTATTCCTGCTTTAGCGTCTCTGGCAAGAGTCACTAAAACAGTGATTAAGGATATTCTAACGTTGCCTTATATTGCTACCGCAAAGGCGAAGGGTTTGTCCTCATTAAGGGTTGATATCATTCATGTCTTTAAAAATGCCATTATACCCATAGTTACGATTATTGGCCTCGATTTTGGCAGCTATCTCAACGGAGCTGTTGTCACAGAGACCATCTTTGGGTGGGATGGCATAGGCAGGTTTACCATGGAAGGCATAATAAAGAGAGACTATCCCGTGATAATGGGATGTATAATTGCAGGCACTGTAATCTTTGTAATCATTAACCTGATTACTGATGTGATTTATCACTACCTTGACCCGAGGATAAGACTACATGGTGAAGAAAAATAAGAGCTCACTGAGGTTGAAACTTTCCTTGTTCGTGATTATCTTATTCTTTGCAGTATCAATATTATCGCCGCTTTTGCCGATTCATGACCCTTACAGAATAGATCTCGAGTCCCTGAAAAAACCGCCTGACATACAACATCCCTTCGGCACTGATAATAAGGGAAGGGATATGTTTGCGAGGGTTGTGCATGGGGGGAAGATATCTATAGGCGTTGCAATTATTGCTGCCTTTGTATCAGGGATGATCGGTTTTATAGTTGGAGTCACCTCAGGATACTTTGGCGGAAGGTTTGATGCCGTAATGATGTCTATAGTGGACTTTGTCCTCTCTTTCCCATCCCTGCTTTTTGCTGTTGCCATATCAGTGATTTTGCCTCCTGGAATATATACAGTTATGATAGCCCTCTCTGCTGTTGGATGGACATCCTTTGCGAGATTAATTCGCAGTCATGTCCTGACTATCAAAACCATGCCATTCATTGATGCAGCAAAGGCAATCGGCTGTGGAAGGCTGCGGATATTACTCTTGCACATTGCGCCTCTGTGCATTCCTATAAGTCTTGTTATGATGGGCATAAAGCTTGGAGGGTTTATCCTTACAGAGGCAACGCTGAGTTTTTTAGGACTTGGAGCACAGCCTCCTGTTCCTACATGGGGTTCTATGATCAGCGCTAACAGGGCATATGTTTTGGCCGCTCCTTGGATGGTTATCTTTCCCGGGCTTGCGATCTCGATAACTGCTTTCTGTTTTAATATGGCAGGAGAATCTTTGAAAACAAGATATGAATTTGATAAAAATTCAAGGGTTTGATTGCTTTTACCTGAGTTTTTCTTCCTCTTCCTGTTCTGTTTTACAATCAATACACATGGTTGTTACAGGCCTTGCCTCAAGTCTCTGTATGCTTATCTCTTCACCGCACGATTCACAGGTTCCGTATGTGCCGCTCTCTATCTTCTCAATAGCCTCGTCTATCTTCTTAAGCAACTGTCTTTCCCTTCCCCTGAGACGAAGCATGAAATTTCTGTCGATCTCGGCTGACGCCTGGTCGCCGAGTTCAGGAAACAGAGTTTCATCAGGCAGGGCATTTAAAGCCACTCCTGCTTCTGATAAAAGAGCGATTTTCTGTTGAATTAATATTTTCTTTATTCCCTGAATTTTTATCTCTCGCAAGGAGAGGTCTTTATTTTTCTTTGTCTTGCTTTTAGCTTTCATTATAAATGCCTAGCAGAAAGAAATTTGTGATTAATGCTGAATACGATAACAAAAAAAGTGAAATATAGTCAAACGGACTGCAACTAAAAATACTTGACAATTGTGCAAGACAGTAAGATAAAATTAATGAAAATTTTAAGTTTTCGAGGGGAATTATGACAAAGGCTGATATTGTAAATCTTGTTTTTGAAAAGGTGGGACTTTCAAAGAGTGAGTCACAGGAAATGATTGAGATTATTTTCAATACGGTCAAACAGGCATTGATAACAGGTGAGTCTGTCAAGATACCAGGCTTTGGAACTTTTAATGTTAGAAAGAAAGGGGCACGCATAGGAAGAAATCCAAAGACCCGGGAAGAAGTAGAGATAACCCCGCGGCGCGTTGTCACCTTTAAGGCGAGCGATCAACTTAGTGAAATTGTCGAATGAAAAGACATCAGATGTAATGCGCGGTGTTTTTAAATCGCCACAGCCGCATAAACTGTTCCCAGATAAGCTTTTTTACAAGATTGGAGAAGTCAGCAAACTTATTGGTGTCGAATCTTATGTTTTAAGGTATTGGGAAACGGAATTCCCGTTTCTTGTTCCTCGAAAGAGCAAGTCAGGCCAGCGCGTTTATACAAAGAAGGACATTGACCTGATATTGCAGATTAAAAGGCTTCTGTACGAAGAAAAGTATACGATAGACGGCGTAAGAAGAAGGCTTGGCAGCAATGTACAGCATGTGGAATCAAAAACAACGATAGAGGAAAAGTCAGACCCCACAGCGAATGCTGAAGCGCTGTTGACAAAGGTAAAGGCAAGGCTTAGAGAAATACTTCATCATCATTTCGGGGCGTAGCGCAGCTTGGTTTAGCGCACTCGCTTGGGGTGCGAGAGGTCGGCCGTTCGAATCGGCTCGCCCCGACCATTTTTCAGTTAAGAGTTAAGAGCCATGGGTTATGAGTTAAAAGACATTAAAAAAATCCCAATCTTTTCGAACCTCAGCGATGACGAGATAAAGGAAATACAGCCTTATGTGTTCAGAGAGAACATAAAGAAAAAGAAAGAGATATTTTCAGAAGGCGATCCCCCTGACTGGTTTTTTCTTCTCCTTAATGGAAAGGTAAAGATAACTAAACTGTCTCACGACGGAAGAGAAATCATAATAGAGCTTATTTCCCCTCCTGATTTTTTCGGCGGCTTTGCTGTTTTGAAGGGCTTCCCATATCCTGCCAATGCCATTGCAATGGAAGATTCTGAAATTATAAAGATATCGATGCATAATCTCCTGAAGATCATCGACCGTTTTCCCAATATTATGTATGAGATAACTTCCAATCTTGGCGAAAGGATAAGGGAGTTCCATGATACCCTTAAAAACATTGCGCTCGAAAGGGTGGAGTCGAGGATTGCCGCTCTTCTTCTGAAGCTTGCGGACAAGACAGGACAGAAGGCGGACGGCTCGATAATGATAGACATGAGGCTCACCAAGCAGGACATTGCCGAGATGGTCGGCACAACTGTCGAGACAACCATCAGGGTTATGTCCAAATTCAAAAAGTCCGGATTTATCTCGGACAAGGACGGAAAGATTATTGTGAAAAAGATAGAGGCGTTAAAGGCGATAGTCTATCCATAATTAGGCCCGATAATTATTAATTTTATTTATTGCTTGTTTGAAGTTATTGAATAACATCAAGGTTTTTATTTATTATAAAGAATAAATTTTTAGATTGAGGGAGGAAAGATGTCTGAAACTCTGGAAATTAGATGGCACGGCAGGGGCGGACAGGGAACCGTTACTGCTGCAAAGGTCTTCGCTGATGCGTGTCTGAGCGGCGGAAGGCATGTGCAGGCATTTCCCGAATACGGACCTGAGAGATCAGGTGCGCCTTTAAGGGCATACAACAGGGTGAGCTCAAAAGAATTGAGGATGCACTGTCCTGTGCTTAAGCCGAATATCGTTGTGGTTGTTGACGCCACGCTTTTAGATGCGATAGATGTTACAGAAGGCTCTCCTGACAATGCGATATTTATCGTGAATTCTTCAAAAGACCCGAAAGAGATAAGAGAAAAGCTCAAGGCAAAGCCATCTCAGAAAGTATTTACAGTTGATGCCACTAAGATAGCGATAGAAAATATAGGAAGACCTCTCCCAAATTCTCCTATGGTCGGAGTGTTGTCAAAGGTATCTGCAATAGTAAGTCTCGATTCCATACTCGAGGATGTGAAAAAGAGTTTCGGAAAGAAGTTTTCCCAGAAGATAATAGACGGCAATATCGAGGCTGTAAAAAGAGGCTATGAGGAGGTAAGGGAAGGATGAAACTGAAAGGATGGAAAGAGGTTACACCTGGCGCTGTTGTCACAGAGGCTGGCAGCGCATTGAAGTTCAAGACAGGCTCATGGAGGGCATTCAGGCCTGTTTGGATAGAGGAAAACTGCATTCAGTGCATGTTCTGCTGGATTTACTGTCCGGATATGGCGATAAAGACAAAGGACGGCAAAAGGGCTGAATTCGATTACGACTACTGCAAGGGCTGCGGCATATGCGCCCTCGAATGTCCGGGGAAAAAGGGACAGAAGGCGATAGTCATGGAAGAGGAGGGTAAATAATGCCAAAGATAGTTGCTGTTACAGGAAATGAAGCTGTAGCGGAGGCATTGCGTCAGGTAAATCCCGATGTATGCGCTGCGTATCCCATAACCCCCCAGACGGACATGATGCAGAGGTTTGCTTCCTTTGCGAACAACGGCAAGGTCAAAACAGAGATGATACTCGTGGAGAGCGAGCATAGCGCAATGAGCGCTTGCGTCGGCGCATCCGCGGCAGGCGGACGTGTTATCACAGCCACATCATCTCAGGGACTCGCATTGATGTGGGAGGTTTTGTTTATAGCGTCAGGATTGAGGCTTCCGATAGTCATGCCTTTGGTGAACAGGGCATTGTCGGCTCCTTTGAATATACATGGAGACCACTCAGACGGAATGGGCGCAAGGGATTGCGGCTGGATACAGCTTTGGTCCGAAAATGGGCAGGAGGCGTACGATAACGCGATTCAGGCATTCCGCATTGCAGAGCACATGGACATAAGGCTGCCCGTGATGACCTGTCTCGACGGATTTATAATAAGCCATTCTATAGAGAGGATAGAATACCTCGATGACGATGCTGTAAAAAATTTCGTTGGAGAGTACAAACAACTTAATCCTTTGCTTAATATTGACAAGCCTGTAAGCTACGGTCCGCTAATCCTCCCCGATTATTATATGGAGTACAGAAGGGCGCAGGCAGAGGTCATGACAAAGGTAAATAAAGTAGTCCGCGATGTCGCAAAGGACTTCGAGAAGATATCGGGCAGGAAATACGGACTCTTTGAGACATACAGGCTTGATGATGCGGAGGTCGGAATAGTAATCCTGAATTCCGCTGCCGGAACCACAAAGGATGCTATTGACGCATTAAGGGATAAGGGAATAAAGGCCGGGCTTTTAAAGCCGCGGCTCTTCAGGCCATTCCCTTACGAAGAAGTCGGCGAGGCATTGAAACACCTCAAGGCAATATGCGTGCTCGACAGGGCCGACGCCTTCGGCGCGTCTTACGGACCGCTCTTTATGGAGATCGCTACAAGCCTTTATTCGCACAAAGACAAACCCATACTCTTTAACAAGATATACGGCCTTGGAGGAAGGGACTATCTGCCTGATCACGCGGAACTTGTGCTCAACGAGCTTGCAGAGGTCGCAAAGACAGGAAAAGTAAAAACATTCAAAGAATATATCGGAGTGAGGGAATAGATATGGCGACACCACTTAATCTGAAAGAGCTTTCCAAAAAAGAGGTATTACTAACCGGAGGACACAGGATGTGCTCCGGATGCGGCGCTCCTCCTGTTGTGAAGATGGTTCTTCTGGCATCTGAATATCCGGTAGTTGCTTCAAACGCAACCGGATGTCTCGAGGTCTCGACATGCATATCCGATTACACTGCGTGGAAGATCCCATGGATTCATAATGCATTTGAAAATGCGGCGGCAACTTTATCCGGAGTCGAGACAATGTACCGCTCTTTAAAGAAACAGGGTAAGATTGACAAAGAGATAAAATTCATCGCCTTCTGCGGAGACGGAGGCACTTACGACATCGGCTTTCAGAGCCTTTCCGGAGCAATGGAGAGAGGGCATGACATGCTCTACGTATGCTATGACAACGGCGCATACATGAACACAGGAATCCAGCGTTCCAGTGCGACTCCTTTTGGCGCTGATACGACAACATGTCCGGCAGGAAGCGCTGTCCCCGGGAAATTACAGCAGAGAAAAGACCTCACAAAGATAATGGCTGCTCATGGCATCCCATATGTAGCACAGGCATCTCCGAGCCACTGGTCCGATTTGATGAAAAAAGTGAGGAGGGCTCTGGAGATTAAAGGCCCGAAATTTATGAATATAATCGCACCATGTAACAGAGGCTGGAGGTCAAGAACTGACGATGCCATACTCCTTAGCAGGATAGCAGTTGAGACATGCTACTGGCCTATTTACGAGATAGAGAATGGAGTATTGAGAGTCACGAGCAAGCCGAAAGAAAAGAAACCCCTTACTGAATTCTTAAAACCGCAGGGGAGATTCAAGCACATGTTCGCACCTGAAAACGAATGGATGCTCAAAGTAGCCCAGGAAGAGATAGATAAAAACTGGGAGAGGCTTTTAAAAGAAGAGGCGTTCACGGCTCAGCAGGAACCGGCAAAAGAATAAAAAACAAGCGATGATAGAATAAAAAATCCTTTTGATTTATACAATAAAAGTTTTGAAAAATTATATTTTGAAAGCGATACTGATGGAGACGGAATCCCAAACGGAAATATTTCTTTTTTATATGACTGGCTGTATGAAAACGAAAACACGTCTGGAAAGGTTAAAACTGTGCTTCACAGAAACGATTTTGAAGGGTATGATGCATGCGTGCTTAGAATAAATGTTTACACAGAGAATGG
>JASEGS010000037.1 GCA_030017995.1 Thermodesulfovibrionales bacterium | reverse complement strand
CCCTCCGGATATTTTTTAATAGCAGCTACCGGACATACTCCTGCGCATGCAGGTTTGCCGCAGTGCTGACATGCCCAGTGTATGTATGTGAGGTCTTCATTGTTTTTTGCATCTCTTCTCAGACTAACTACCACCCATGTATGCCCTGAAAGCGTTGTCTCTCTGTCTGTAAGTTCCTCAGAGCGGTCAAGTTTGAGTTTGTTCCACCGCTTGCACGCAGACATGCAGCGCTTGCATCCGATGCACTTCGTTGTATCAACGAGTTTGCTATATTTCGTAACAGAGGCATTGGCAACCTCAATGTCGCCGATGGTCATGGCGGCGGATGTTGCTGCTACTGCGCCAAGGAATTGTCTCCTTGTTATGTTGTTATTCTTATTCACACATTCACTCATCTCCCCATCTACTCATTTACTTATTCACTCTTTTTTTGCCTGTCTGCGATGGGCACTGAAAGGCAGCGGCATGTCCGTCTTTTTCGCTGCATCAAGGAACTCCACCATGTCTTCCAACGGTGTATCCTTGTGATGATGGCAGCCGCTGCAGGAATTAGGCTGTCTTTGCACTCCGCCCCTCTTTAGGCTTAGTTCAGGGGATATAAACTTGAATGTGTGGCTGCGGATGTCTCCTGCCTCAGCGCTTGTGCCTGTCTTTGGCATATGACATGCTATACAACTACCAAAGGTATGGATCTTATGCGCCATCCTGTTGTTTGTTGCAGCATGACAGCTCTTGCAGAGCATATCTCCCTCAAGTTTAGTCTGAAAAGTCGTGGTGCTTTTATGCACAAGGTGGCAACTGGTGCATGTGATGCCATTTTTTGCATGTTCGCTCTGCTTCCAGTCAGCATACTGCATGTAGCTGTATTTAGCGTCGCCGCTCGGCCAAAATAACTCGGGATTGTTCTTCTGGTCAAATATATTGAAGTGCAGAAAGAGGTTGCCCGTGCCTCTGACGCTCATATATTCCACAGGATATGCATGATGCCCTCCGCCTGTATCCATACCCCTTGAATGACATGAGCCGCATATCTGGGCAGCTTGAGCGCTGGTTAATCTCACAGGATTTACTGTTGTCGCTATTTCAAAACCAGGGATAGCCTTTATATGATTGCTTCCAGGTCCATGGCATGCCTCGCAAGATATTCCAGGGTCTTTAAAGGTTTTTTTAACAAGGTCAACGCCTGTTGCATGGCAGCCTGCGCATTCCTTGAACCATGACTTTTTCTGCGGGGCTTCAACCCATTTGTTGGATGAGATATGATAAATGGCAGGAAGTACCTCATAATCGTCCCCTGCCTTTTTCAGATACTGCTGCTTCCACTGACTGCCTAAAGCGTAGTCAACATCATCTTTCTTGAATGTCCTGATTCTGCTCGGAGATCTGAAATCGCCTATGATTACCTGAGGGTTTGCCTTTGCATCCTGCATCATTTTTGAATGCAGGGTGGTCGACCACTCAAGATATTTCCTTTCATGACACTTCTTGCACTCATCAGCGCCCACATATGTTGCCCCTACCATGTTTTTGAATTTGCCCTCCGGCACCGCTTTATGCCGGAGCATAAGAGTTGCAACAATGACTACTGCTATGGTAACAGCAAATATTCCTCCGATTATCCATGGAGTCAGCTTCTTCATCACGAATTTCCTCCCTTATCCCTCTGATAATTTTTTATTGAATAATATTTCTGCTTTAGCGTAAAACATATATTTGGATAGCAATTTGTATACCTTTAGCAAGGTGGTTGAATTCTCAGAGTTTTTGCTGTGTTTAAAATGATAAAACGAAAAGGGAATATACAGGTCTGTATAGTTACTATGCAGGGCAAAAAACACAATAAACTCCAATTAGGGCAGAGGGGGGAATAAATGCTTAAGGTTATGTTTCTCTGCACAGGCAATTCGTGCAGAAGCCAGATGGCAGACGGGTTTTGCGAGGCGTTGTAAGGCTACGTAGAAACATTAAGGTTATACTCTTCTATTTTTTTCCTCAAGGTGACTCTCGTAATTCCAAGAAGCGATGACGCCTTGACCTGATTGCCTTTTGTCAATTCAAGTGCCTTTTTTATGAGCGCCTTTTCCACCTCTGCAATCACCTCATTGTAAGGGTCATTTATACCTGAAAGAAAAATTTTTTCTGCGATAAAGTTAACAGCATCTGCAATGCTTCCAGTTGTCTCTGTCTTTTCAAACAACAGGTCTTCGTTTCCAATGACATTTCCCTTTGAAATAACCACCGCCCTCCGTATGGTGTTTTCAAGTTCTCTCACATTTCCAGTCCATGAATAGTTTTCAAGCATCATTAGGGCGTCTGGCTGAATGCCTTTAATATTATGACCTGTGTCAATATTTGCCTTCTTTATAAAATACTCCGCCAAAGAGGGGATATCTTCTCTCCGCTCTCTTAGAGGGGGTATGCTCAGGGAAACTACATTGAGCCTGTGGTAAAGGTCATTTCTGAAATGTCCTGCCTTGACCTCATCCGGAAGGTTTTTATTAGTGGCTGCAATAACACGGACATCAACTTTGACAGGCTGGCTTCCTCCAAGTCTCTCAAATGTGGAGTCCTGTAAAACCCTTAACACCTTTGATTGGGTCATCGGGCTCATGTCTCCGATTTCATCAAGAAATATCGTTCCGCCGTTGCATTGTTCAAAACGTCCGATGCGCCTCTTGTCAGCGCCTGTAAATGCGCCGTGCTCATGGCCAAAAAGCTCGCTCTCAACAAGGTTTTCAGGAAGCGCAGCGCAGTTGACAGCGATAAAAGGCTTATTCTTTCTGTTACTGTGATGGTATATTGCCCTGGCAACAAGTTCTTTGCCGACACCGCTTTCTCCAACAAGAAGCACTGGGACATTCGTATGGGCGACCTGCCCTATAAGCTTACATACATTCAAGATAGCATTGCTTTTCCCGACAATCCGCTCTGCATAGCTTGGCGTATCATCAATGCGGGAACAGCTCGCTTCTGCGAGAAGCCTTGCAGATGCAAGCCCTTTTTCTACAATCGTCCTGAGTTCGCTGTTCTCAAATGGCTTTGTTACATAATCATACGCTCCATCTTTCATCGCCTCAATGGCGGTCTCTGTATCTCCAAATGCGGTCATCATGATTATAGGGATATTTGGATATGATCCCTTCATCTTCTTCAAGGCGTCAATGCCGTTCAATACAGGCATCTTAATATCCATGAGCACAAGGTCTGGCTTTTCATTTTCAACCTTATGAAGGGCGTCCATTCCGTTCTCAGCAGTTACTATGGAATATTCCTCGCCGAACGCCCTTTCAAATGAATATCTAACAGCCATTTCATCATCTACAATAAGTATCCTGTTTCTCAAGTCTTTTATCCCCTCAAAAAAATATCAGGCAACAACAGGCAGCAATATAGACACCATGGTTCCCTCATCCGGCATCGAGTCAACCATAATGTCACCGCCATGCTCCTTTATTATGCTATATGCAATAGCAAGTCCCATGCCTGTGCCATCCTCTTTTGTAGTAAAAAACGGGTCAAAGATCCTTTTGAGATTCTCTTCTGATATACCCGTGCCTGTATCATGAATACATACTGAAACCTTGCTATCACCAGATGTGGAGTTTACTGTCAAAACGCCGCCCTGCTCCATTGCCTGCCCCGCATTGAGCACAATATTTAAAAACACCTGTTTGATTCCGTCAGGGTCAACCATTAACATTGGGATAGCCGGGTCAAGCCTTTCAATTACTGTGATGTTGGACTGTTCAAGTTTCAGTCTACTAAGAGTAACCACTTCTTTTACGAGTTCATTGATATCAGTAGCAATGCGCTCTGTCTTTGCAGGTCTGGCAAATGCAAGGAACTCTTTAACTATCCTGTCTATCCTGTTAATCTCACCTTCGATTATTTCTATATCCGTTGTGCAAAAGGGTTTCCCGCTCTCTTTAGCAGCCTGCATGAGCATCTTTACGGATGTGAGGGGATTTTTTATTTCATGCGCAAGGCCTGCCGAGAACTCTCCGAGTGCATAAAGCTTTTCCGTGCGAACCAGATTTTCTTGCGCGGTCTTTATGGCGTCAACGGATTCCTTCAATCTTGCTGACATCTCGTTAAATGCAAGAGAGAGCTCTTTTATCTCGCCAACGCCGATAACATCAACTTTAGCGCCAAGTTCGCCCCTTCCCACCCTCTGAACACCTTGGTTCAGCATAAGCACAGGCCTGATTATTTTCCTCGCCATCCATAAGCCTGCCATAATGCCGCTCAGGACTATGACAGACGATAAAAGATAGAGTTTTTTCTTAACCTCTGTGAGCGTCTCTATCAGAAACTTCTTTGTAATACCAAGCCTTATATAACCAACAGTGCCAAGTCCTTTTGCAACAACAGGCAGTGATATATCAAATATCTGCAGCAAAGGATCGCTTGCAAGTGAAGCAGAACTCATTCTCATTAATATTTTTTTATCGAGCACCGGAATAGTTTTCTCTACTTCCTTAGCCTGAACAATAACTTCTCCATCTGCTCCATATACCTCTGCAAAGACAACTATGCCCTTTTCTGTCTTCATTGTTGACTGAAGGAGTGAATACATGGTATGCCTTTCTTCATATAAAAGAGGCTCAATAATCTGATGAGAGATAACCTCTGCAAGATAAGCTCCCTTTCTTTGAAGCTCGAGCTCAAGGACGCGTCTTTCTTCATGAAGTATGAGCCATGCCACAGCAATAGTAGTTGCAGCTACAACAACAGCTATTGATAAAGAAATCCTTACTGCAATGCTGTTTATCTGTCTTTTCCATGAGATGCTCATTCTTTCACCTTAATTTTTACTTCGTGGGCAGACATATAATTAGCGTGGTTGGGCAGCATAAAACCATCTATGCCAATCTTACTGAGTATCTTTCTGCCTTCAGTATCTTTGGACATATTGATGAGTATTTTTATCAGTGTTTTTCTATCAGCCTCCGGCAATGCTGGAGAGACAACAAAGGGCGGGATTCCAAATGGTTGAGAGGTCTTTATCACCCTTACATTTTTTGCATAAGAATTGCCTTTCCGGGCAAGATCATCAAGTATGAGGCTGTCAACAGAGGCAGCATCAGCAAGACCTGTAGCAACTGCCTCAATGGATTTTTCATGACCTGCAGTATAAAATGTCTTTTTGAAATAGTCCTTTGTCATTATCCCTCTTTCATTCAGCAGAGAAGTAACATATAATCTACCGGTTAGAGACAGGGGATCAGTAAATGCAAATGTCCTGCCTTTCAATTCATCGAAGTTTTTAATGGAACTGTCTTTATGAACAATTATGTATGAGTTATAAGTAGCCTTTCCGTTCATAACAGGAACAGCTAATAGTTCAAGCCCAAAATCACGCCTTCCCGCCAGATATGCGCCTGTGCATGTAAAGGCAACTGAAGCCTTGCCTGATTTCAAAAGGTCATTAACCTCAGAGTATTTCCTTCTCTGTTTTAAAATGACCTTCTTGTCTAATTTCTCAGAAAGGTAGTCGATAAACTCAGAAAAGCTGGATGCTGTGGCAGCAGGAGATGCCATTGGAGAGACAGCAAATACAAAGGAATCTTTCCCTGCCTCCTGCAAAGAGGCTCCATTCGCTATAGAGCCGTAAACAACTAACGAAATTAAAAAGACAAACGAAATACACCTACTCATAAAGACACTATAGCAGATCATTTTATTAATTTTAACTTTATTTGAAGACTATCATCAATATAAAGACATAAGTTTCTGGACATCAAGACTGCTGAATTAGGAATAATATTCAGGTTATAAAAGATTTAGGCAATTCTACATGCTATAGAGGTATTCGTCCCATTCTATGGGGAGCAAATATTTCTTCTTGTTATTGCACTCTTTACAGGCTGTCACAATATTGCTTTTTATCGATCTTCCGCCGCGAACAATCGGCACTATATGGTCCATGGTAAGATTTTCCGGAGATACAGTTGAGTTGCAATAATAACATTTGCCATCCGCACATTTCCTTTTCCACCAGATGCTCTTGCGGAGTTCACGGGCAATACTACGCTCTTTCCTTATATCACCTTCTGTCATGTCGATAATAAAACTGTTCACCTTTTCCCTCTTCTAAGCTCTTCCTCTTCAAAAAACTTCTTATAAAGGACTTCCCACTCAGAGCTACCTTCTACCAGCTTTCTTGAAAAGGACTGGAGTTTTTTCTTTACAGCTATATCAATATCCTCGCCTAATTTTAATTCATTGACGATAGTTCTCTTTATTTCTCTCCTGACAATACTATCATCCTCTTTAAGGGATACTAATCCTTTATCAATTAATCCCTTGAATACAACATGGGTTACATAGCTTATCTTGTCATCTGAAAGCATCATAGAATAAGGTTTCTCTCTTTAACAACTTTCTGTTTTGTCATTTCAAAAAGCTTTCTGTAATCAAGCCGGCCTTTTTCTATCTCTGGTTCAAACTTTCTCAACATCTGCCTGACTTCTTCATTGAGTCTGTCTTCAACCATAAGTTCATCTATGATTATTTTTTCGGTTTCTTCTATGACGGTATTGACATTTGCAGGGAATTCTATAAGGTCTTTTTTAATGAGGTTTTCGATAATATTCTTCGCCATAGAGGGAATCCAGCTTTTTGGAATACGCATTCTTATCTTTCCATAAACGGGATAAACGCAATACTTCTTGCCCTCTTTATCGCTGCTGTTAATTCCCTCTGATGATCAGAACATGTGCCCGTGGCTTTTCTCGAGAGTATCTTGCCGCGCTCTGTCATATAAGCCTTGAGTGTTCTTATGTCCTTATAATCTATAAAAGACACCTTATCGGCACAAAATCTGCAAAATTTTCTCCTTTGAAATCTCTTTTGCTGCATTTCATCTCCTTTGCTTATTTTTTATTTTAAAATGGCTCTAAATCAGTTATTTCTTCTGGCGGTGTCATGTCCGAAATATCAGGCTCTCCAGCTATAGTCTGCCCGCCCCTGCTGGAAGAATCACGCTTAGGTAAAAATCTTACATTATTGGCAAGCACTTCCATTTTGCTCCTTTGTGTTCCTTCAGTCTCCCATTTCCTTTCACGAAGCCTTCCCTCTACAAGGACTGGATTGCCTTTGCTAAGATACTGCCCACAGCTTTCTGCCTGTTTTCCAAAAACAACCGTATCTATAAAGAGGGTGTCATCCTTCATATCATCGCCCTGTTTATATTTGGATGTTACAGCCAGTCTCATGGTCGTAACAGGCGTTCCATTGGGCGTATACCTTACATCAGGATCTTTAGTCAGATTTCCTATTAATATTATTCTGTTAAACATCAGGATGCCACCTTTTGAGCAGGAGTCGCGGTCTCTTGGTCTGCAACTGAAGCCCCAACTTCTTTTGGTAATGCTGCTATCTGCTTTTTCCCAAGCTTTACGACCATGAACTTTACAACAGGATCAAAGACCTTAAAATAATCTTCGATCTTCTTAATGACTGGAGACGGCGATTTAAACAAGAATAGCACATAAATGCCTGTTTTTTGCTTATTAATCTCGTATGCCAGTTTCTTTTTCCCCCAATTGTCCACTTTTAGAATTTCTCCACCTGTATTGGTTATGAGATTAGTAATCTTTTCAATGGTAGAGCTTAGTTCCTCGTCGCTGAGGGAAGGATTTAAAATGATCATCTTTTCGTAAATATTCACAAGATACCTCCATATGGATTTATAAATCCGTCAGAAACGGATTAAAGCCCTCTAAGAGAGCATGGAGCGAACGCTGCGGAATTCTCTGAATAAAATCCCTGAGCGGACACAGATAAATTTTATACCATATCAATTGACAGAAAATCAAATCAACTTATAATCCTTAAGCTTTTTACTGAGGGTGTTCCTATTGATTCCGAGGACCTTTGCAGCCTTAACCTGACTCCCTCCTGTTTCTTTCAGCACTATTGTAAAAAGCGCCTTTTCGACCTCTGACGTAACTGTTTCATAAAGGTCTGATTTTTCGATTTTTGCCATTTTGCCAAGAAAACCTTTAAGCTTGCCTTCTAAAAATTCTCTGACAGAACATGCGCTATAATCATTTACAAAAATGTCCTTTCTTTCTATAAGACTTCCCCTCGAAAGTATTGATGCCCTTTTAATAGAGTTCTCCAGTTCCCTGACATTTCCAGGCCAGTCATAATTAAGGAATATCTTTTCCGCATCCTTCGAAAAGTCCTTCGGGGGCAATTCAAACAATGTGATTGATTCCTTAAGAAAATGTCTTGCAAGAGGCAATATATCCTCCTTCCTTTCTCTCAATGGAGGAAGTTTTATCTCAATGACATTAAACCTGTAATATAAATCTTCCCTGAACTTCCCGATTCTGATGCAATCTTTTAGATCTCTGTTAGTGGCGCCTATTATTCTTACATCTGCCTTTATGATCTTATTGCTTCCGATAGGGCTGTATTCTTGTTCCTGTAAAAAACGCAGTAATTTAGCCTGAAGACCTATATTAAGTTCTGAAATCTCATCGAGGAATAAAGTTCCACCGTCTGCAGCGTAGATCTTTCCCTCTGTTTTTTCAACAGCGCCTGTAAACGCCCCCTTCTCCCACCCAAAGAGTTCTGCCTCCAGTAAATCTTTAGGTATAGACGCTGAATTAATGGCTATAAAGGGCCTGAACTTTCTTCTACTGTTACTGTGAATTGCTTTTGCCACAAGTTCTTTACCAGTCCCGCTTTCACCTGAGATGAGCACAGTTACATCCTTGGGCGCAACTCTCCCTATCTCTTTGAACACCTTTAAAATACCCTTTGATTTCCCGATTATGTGACAACTTGCTGAATCCTCTTTGTCCTGTCTCAACTTGAGGAGTTCTTCCCTCATGGATATATCCCTGAAAGCCTTCTCTACGGTTATCTTCAGTTCTTCGATGTCAAAGGGTTTCTCCAGATAATCATAAGCGCCCTCCTTCATTGCTTCTATGACGCTTTCCATTCTGCCATGTGCTGTAACCATTATTACCACAGCATCAGGGCTAAAGACTTTTATTTCCTTCAGGGCATCCAGACCATTTCCATCAGGGAGCATAAGGTCAAGGAGTATAAGCTTGAACCTGTCAACTGCCTTGAGGCCGGCCTTAATATTGGTCTTCGTCTCTATATCATAGCCGAGAGGTTCAAGCGCCTTTCTGATAACCCATATTACGCTCTCATCATCATCTATAACCAGTATCTTTTTATCCATCGCCATGTTAATTGCTGCTCGTCAAAGAAAGAGGAAGGTACACGCTGAATATTGACCCTGCTCCCTCTTTGCTCTTGACCCTGACTATTCCTCCGTGGTCCTTTACTATTTTCTTGGACAACGATAAGCCAAGACCGCTGCCGCCTGCTTTTTTAGTATAGAACGGCAAAAAAACCCTCTTGATTTCATCTTTTGATATGCCTATGCCACTATCCTGTATATTGATAACAACCCATCTCTGTTTTTTAGACTTTGCCCCTTTCATATCCGGGTATCCCTTTTCATAAATTACCATATACTCATTTGACGGTCTCGTCGAAATTTGTAACACTTTCTCTTTTGTTGCATCCATCGCCTCGACAGCATTTTTGAAAAAATTTATAAAGACCTGCAATAATTTGCTTTCATCTCCATATATATTCGGCAAACTCGGATCATAGGATTTATAGACTTTTATCCTGTTGTCTTCAACGGTTATCTTCATTATCTTCAATGCATGCTCTATGATTTCATGTATATTCAACTGGTTCAAGACAGGTTTCCTCGTCATTGTAAGGTAGCTGTTCAAAACAGAATTGAGTCTGTCTGCTTCTTTTAATATTAAATTAACGCACTCTCTAGACGATGAATCCTGAGCGTATTCCTTCAATATCTGGGCTGCGCCTTTTATGCCGCTCAAAGGGTTCTTTATCTCGTGGGCAATACACCCAAGCAGATAAAGGAGTGATTCAAAATGATAATCCTCCCTGTCAGTTAATGCTAAATTCTCCCGCATACAGAGAATAACTCCTTCTGCGCTAAAGGCAGTCGCGTGGTTTTCAATAGAACCCGAATAATCTGAATAAAACGGCGATATATTGATGTCCATATTTGTTATCCTGCCTATATCCACCTCCATCTCCTTACAATTAAGCATCCGCCCTTCTTTAACAGATTTTTCTATGAGCACTGCAATATTCTTTGTATTTCTAAATAAATACTTGAATCGTTTATTTTTTACTTCCTCATAATTCCTGCCTAAAAATTCCTCCCCTGCCTTGTTCATAAATATCAATCTCCCTTTTCTGTCAAACAAAAAAATAGCTTCATCCAGACTATTGACTATGGATTCAAGTAAAAACATGGATACAGGATACATCATTCAAATGCGAAATTACAAAATGCGCATTTCAACTCAATCCATATAAAGTTTATGGTCGTATATATATTTTTCCACTGCATCCGGCAATAGATACTTTATACTTTTGCCTTCCTTTAAGAGTCTTCTTATCTCTGTTGATGAGATGTCCAGCAGCGTTACATTGAGAGGGATAACCTTCCTTCCGGAACTTAAAAGCCAATAGCCGGGTCCGTCCTGTTTTATATGCTCTGTGATATATGATGATTTTGAGATGTCTGTGAGATTAAAGCCTGGTCTTGTGACTACTATAAAATCGATTATGCCGATCAGTTCTTCAGGCTGCCACCAGTTAGGCATGTCCAGAAATGCATCCATGCCTAAAATTAGAGAAAGTTCATCCCCCGTATAGATATTGTTAAGTCTCGTAATTGTATTGATTGTATATGATTTTTCATATTGAGTCGCCTCAATATCAGATGCGGCAAAACTAACGTTTGGATCAACAGCGAGTCTTGTCATTGCATACCTGTGGGAGGCATCTATAAGTCCCTTGTCTTTCAACGGGGGATTACCCGAAGGGATAAATATTATCTTGTCAAGATTTAATTTAAACCTGACTTCTTCGGCAACCCGCAGGTGACCAAAGTGTATAGGATTAAATGTACCGCCAAAAATTCCAAGTTTCATCTTATTAAAAAATAATCCAAGTGTTATGCGAGATTAATATGCTTTATTCCCTCAACTGGCCGCTTCCAAATATAATGAACTTTGTGCAAGTCAACTCTTCAAGTCCCATGGGTCCTCTTGCATGAATCTTATCAGTTGAGATGCCGATCTCAGCGCCGAGCCCAAACTGATAGCCGTCATTCAGACGGGTTGATGCATTCACAAATACTGCTGATGAATCCACCTCTCTTAAAAACCTCATCGCTCTGTCATAGTTCATGGTAACTATGCTCTCAGAGTGGGCAGAGCTATATTTAACAATATGGTCAATGGCATCATTCATGTCTTTAACAACTTTGACATTTAATATCAGATCAAGGTATTCATTATAAAAATCTTCCTCCCTGACCTCTTTTATATTAGGATAAACAGACAGGGTCTTAGGACATCCTCTCAATTCAACTCCTGCATCTTCAAATCTCCTGAGCATCTTGGGCAAAAACCCTTCTGCAATAGCCTCATCAACAAGCATAGTTTCCATTGCATTGCAGGTGCCCGGCCTCTGAACCTTTGCATTAAAACATATCTCCTCAGCCATTATCATATCCGCATCCCTGTCCACGAAAATATGGCACACACCTTTGTAATGTTTGAGCACAGGGATCCTTGAATTCTCAGTAACAGCTCTTATAAGCCCCTCTCCACCCCGAGGGATTATAAGGTCTACAATCCCCTCGAGCTTTAGCATCTCCATTACAGCTTCCCTTTCTGTAATATCAATAAAGGTAATAGCTCCTTCGTGAATACCTTCTTCCTTTGCAACATCCCTCAAGATATTAACTATTGCCCTGTTGGAATTTATAGCCTCTGAGCCGCCTCTGAGTATCACAGCATTGCCTGCTTTAAGGCACAGACTTGTCGCGTCTGCTGTTACATTAGGACGAGCCTCGTAGATTATACCTATAACACCTATAGGCACCCGCATCCTGCCAACAGTCATACCATTTGGCCTCTGCCACATCTTCGTTATCTCCCCCACAGGGTCTGGCAACTGGGAAACCTCTGCGAGTCCCTGTGCCATTTCACTTATCCTCTTTTCATTTAAGGTCAGCCTGTCGATGAGCGCTTTTGAAAGACCTTTATTTGCAGCATACTCGATGTCTTTTTTATTTTCAGAGATAAGGTATTCTGCCTTGCTCTTCAATGCCTCTGCCATCCTTATCAGAGCAGTATTTTTTTGTTTTGAAGATGCCTTGGCAAGTCTCCTCGCACCGTCTTTTGCTTCCATTGCTTTATCCAGAATAAATTGTTTCACATTCACAACAAACCTCCATCTATGTTAAAACTGTCACTAACCATTGACTATCAACATAAGTTATACGAAAATGGATATTAAAATCAACGGATTTTTTTAAGATATGACCCTAATCATATAGTGTTCATGATTTTTTGTTATAATAATCAAAACAAATTTGAAGGAGGTTTTTTATGGCAACACCGGTAGTTGATATGGACCTTTGCATTGGCTGTGGCTCGTGCGTTGAGGTATGCCCGGAGGTATTTGAATTGAGGGATGACAAGGCATGGGTTATAGGCGCTGATAAGTGCAATACATGCGACTGTGAAGAGGCAGCAAACATCTGTCCAACTGAGGCAATAAAGTTTGAGTAAACATTCAGCAATCAGCTGTCAACAATCAGCATTTAATTAATTTCTAATTTCGCTGAATACTGACAGCTGGTTGCTATACATACTTCTTTGCCAGTTCCACAAGTCCGTATATTTTAAGGTCTATGTAATCGCCTTTTTTCTGAAAATTGTCGAGGGTTTCATTAATCTTTGATGTCGGCGTTTTTATTATTTCTATGCTCTCTGTTTCTTCTGAAGGGTATCGCTCCTTAATCTGTTCTTTTGCCTGAAAAATATTCTTTGCCAGAAAAACAGTCAATATTTCTGCTGACATCCCTGATGACAAAGGTCCTTCGGCGAGTAAAACAAATTCCTCAGCGTCATGGCCTGTCTCTTCAATTAATTCCCGCTTTGCAGCCTCAAGAAGGCTTTCTCCTTTATCATTAAGCCCTGCTGGAAACTCAATAACAAAGTTATTGACCACAGGCCTGAACTGACGAACAAGCAATGTCTCACCGCCAGATGTAACAGGAACAATGGCGACTATGCCGCTGCAGTTCACCCTCTCAACTCCCTCCCACTTCCTTATGTTCCCAGAACTGTCCCTGTAAGTAAACACAACTGACCTGATGAAATTACCTTCCCAGATTATTTTTTTGTCGATGATTTCCATAATTTTGAATTTACCCCGGAGGCCAGTGCATCTGCCTTCCGCCCAGTATGTGGAAATGGATGTGATATACGGACTGTCCGCTTTCAGGATTGCAGTTCGTGACCAGCCTGAATCCTCTCTCTGCAATGCCTTTATCCCTTGCTATCTTGTTCGCAACTTTTAATAAATGATGGATGAGATTGCTGTCTTCGTCTTTAAGGTCGAGGAGAGTTGAGATATGCTTTTTCGGTATAACGAGCGTATGGACAGGTGCCTGAGGATTTATGTCCTCAAAGGCTATAGCAAATTCATCTTCATAAACTATCTTTGCAGGTATCTTCTTCTCGATGATTCTGCAAAAAATGCAATCACGCATATAGCCTCCAATGTTGCAGGGTGATGGTATCAGCTTTCCGCTTCATTCTCGAATGCCATCCGGCCATTCTCCGAAGCTACGGCAGACTGCCCTCAACATCCTGTCAGGGCTTAGTCTGCCGAAGTCGCTCCAAGCAAATACCATCACCCTGCTTATTTTATTATTTTAATTCTATCTTCCTAAAAAAACAGGTCCTATTGCCTGTGTGGCATGCCACACCACCGTGCTGCTTGACCTTGATTAAAAGCGTGTCAGCGTCGCAATCATAATAAATCTCTTTCACTTCCTGAACATGGCCGGAAGTCTCGCCCTTCTTCCAGTATTTCTGCCTTGAGCGCGACCAGAAGTGGGTGAAACCTGTATCTATGGTCATTTTTAAGGAACTCTCATTCATATACGCCATCATCAGGACATCGCCGTTTTCTATGTCCTGAATAATGGCAGGAATAAGCCCTTTTTCATCATATTTAAGTTCTGGCAACATATTTTACCCCTCCAATCTTGCCTCAATCTCTGATCTGAAATCTCTATGAAAATTAAACACCGAATATTTCATTTATCCTTCTCTGCCATTCCTTTTCATCTATCACCTGAAATTCTATCCCTTTGGAGAATTCTTTATTTAGATCTTTCCATTCTACCTTCTTGCCTAAGTCGCTGCAAAACTTAAAAACGTTTCTCTTGTATTTAGTATCCTCGTACTCTTTTAGATGAACGCCCTTTGTTTCAACAACATAAACCATGCTGAAATCTCTGCCTGTGTTGTCCGTCTTCGTAAAAATAAAATCAGGGTATATCTTGTTCTTTCGCCATCCCTGAATGTAATAATCCTGCCTTGAAAGATTCCTGTACCACCATAAAAGCTTTTCCTGCTCATCAAGATATATCGCAATGGATTTTTCCATTTCATTAAATTCTTCTTCAGGGATGTAATCAAAAAGACTCCTTTGAACTTCAGAATGATCATCCCTGATAAGCTTTCTGCTGCTCTTTTTCACCGTTATACTTGGTGGAAGTTCATAACCTCCTTTATCGGCAAGAAGAAAAAAACAGAGCTTTTTCTTGTCAATCAAATCTCTGAATATTTTCTCAGATAACCTGTCACGTTCAGCTATCAGATGCTTGCGAGTCTCTTCAATAATAAACGCAAGGTTATTTGCAACTTTCTCCTTGCTGTTTTTTCTTAGCAAAGCATCCAAAACCTCTTTCCCGATATCATGTGCAATCCAGGGATTAGGGATAATATCCAGCAACTGCCTTGTCATAAGAACATGATCAAGCTTTAATCCTCCGCGCCTTGTTAATCGGCCTCTTTCCTCAATTAGTTCTGTCACGTCTTCACTTAGACCCACAGCAATTTCCTGATCTTGTATTGCTGCTTCTCCAAGCACAATATTCTTAATTTCAGCCAAATCCGCATTATTCCAGTCAATTCTGCTTAAAATGTCCATGTCATAGTTAACATTACGCCAACTGCCGTTTTCCTGAATCACAAACTTCGGCAGATAGACCTTGCCCTCAAAGACCTTGAATTTGTCCCTATACCTGACAGTCTTTTCCTTCGTAGCGTCTTCTAATGCAGGATCGCCCTCTTTAACAGTCACCCTTGAAGCCAAATCACCCAACCCCTCGACCTCAAAACCCTTCTTGATGTTATCCAAAAGAACGCCTGCTTTCGGTCTATGGCAAAAGACATAGCTTTCATCAAGGTCTTTGACTTTGGTTTTGCGGGCTTTATACTGCCTGAGAATTCTTCCTGCAAGCTGAGTGATGCTCAACTGTGAACCTGGATTTGTCAGTATCGTAAGGATATATGCAAAGGCACAGTCCCATCCTTCCTGAAGCGCCTGCTTGGTAATGATATACCTGATCTCACAATCACGGCTTAAAAGGTCTATGCCTTCTATGTCGTCTTTTTCACTGCTTTTGATAGCTATCTCATTTTCCGATACACCGCACTGCTTAATCAGATATTCTTTGACATCCTCTGCATGTATATATTTTGTTCCCCTCTGCTCTTTACCTGTCCTTTCTGCCTGAATTAGGCAGATAGGCCGGATATATTCACCGGTGTTCGCTCCATATTCCTTTGCCTTGCGCTCAAGGTAATCCCTTTTGTCTTTCGATGCAAGCATCACGTCTTTCCAGTCAGGGCTCGATTTGTTAATGACATTAATATCAAGCTTAATCATTTCTTCCCTGTTAAGAGCCTGCCCGCTGATGTTTACCAGAAGGTTTGTGTTCTTTGGCGGCGTGGCAGAAAGTTCAACAATTATTGAAGGGTTAAAACCTCTGATTGTATCACGGGCTGTTTCAGTATAAGCCTTATGTCCTTCGTCAATAATAATTACGGGTTTAAGGAGTCTCAGAGTATTTCCCAAAGATGTCTTTGCCATCCTGCCGAAGAAATCACTCTCCCTCCCGAAAAAATCAAGATTCGGGAACTTCTCCAAAAGTCTTTTGTGGTCTTCTATTGCGTCTTCAGGTGGAAAAAATTCCGTAAACCCGCCGCTGTCCTTAAAGACCTTCAATGTCTCCTTGTTCTGCCTGCTGGCAGACGGAAGCATCAAAAGCATTATCACGAGGTTTTCTTCTATATCCAGCGGTGTGAACTTATCAAGCTTTTCTAAAATCGATGTTCTTCCACCGCTTGAAATGTCCAATACCTGTCTATAAGGGTGTTCACGTTTTTTCAGATTGGAAAGTGTCTGCCTATATATTTGGGTGGTCGGCACTATCCAGAGGACAATCCCCGTTTGCTTCTTTAAATAAATCCTGTTAATCAGGTCAATGGCATGGCAGGCAAGAATGGTTTTGCCCCCGCCAGTGGGGATTTTAAGGTAAAGGTCCGGAAGCGGTTCACCAATGCCGTTTTTGCCTGAATGATAAGATGACCCGACAACCTTTTCCCAAGCCTTGAAGGGAAAATCTATTGCATACTCAGGGTCAACAGCTATAGCCTTCTCATACTTTCCCTTATATTCGGCAAGAGAATCAAGATAAATCTTGACCTGATCTAAGGTCTTTTTCTGGTATTCCTTAAGTTCCATAAATCAATCATTAGAAAATAAACTTCAAATAACTCCTTGTAAAATAAGGATTTCTATTTTATTTACTTTTGCCTAAGGTAAATAAACATATCTATAGGGCAATCTACCGCATATGCAAATGGAGAGGTGCTCTAACACCTTGAATTTACTGTAAAAATAACGTTTTTTCGCTTCCATTTGCAAACCCCTATGCAAATGCCACATTTGAGCTTGCAACTTAATTTCTGGAAAATAAACTCTCATAAAAGGCTTATAAATCATATAGTTTAATTTTATTTACTTTTATCTGTGGCAAATAAATAACCCTTCTCATCGGCAGAAGGCAGTCTGTATCGAACGCTTCGTTTAGCGCCGGTTCTTGGTACAATCTTGGTTAACAATCCCTGTTTAACCCAGCGATTAAAAATTTTTGAGACTTTCACTGAGTCGTCTACATGTAAAACCTTCCGTGCCTCTTTATTCCCAATGTACTTATTAGCTATTAAGTAATGAGAAATTTTATCCCATTCAGTGGGGGCTTTTTCATTAAAAAGTACAACACGAATAGCATCCTGCAAATGGGGGTACGTGAAAAAAATCGGCGGATACAAATTTGCGTGATTCATGGCATGACGCATTGCCCTAACTCCTTCGTTCTGATCGAGATTAGGGGGGTCGGGAAATTCTCTTAGATGTTTTACTAAAAGATCATTTCGATAACCGTGTGCTCTTTCATAGCCAATGTTTGAGGGTGTAATATTGAATGGGAATAAGCCCGGACTTTCAATGTCAATTCTATCTTCAAAAATTCTTATTTCTATATCTCTTTTAGTGTGATAATCGCGGTGAATAACGGCATTAGTAATCGCCTCTTTAATTGCTCTTTCGGGTATTCGATATGTCGTTACAAACCCGGATGGAACTCTAAGCCCCGCCCTCAGCAATGTCAAAACATATTCATGCGCGTCGGCAATCTGTTTAACGACCGGGCCGCCTATAGTTTTAGGAGATCCCATGAGGTTTAACGTCTCTTGGATAGTCTCTAAGTTGCCCTCATATTGAAAAATCCTGATTGTACATTTTGTATCAAGAAGATCGTTAGGGAACTCTGCAAATAATAAAACTGACGCCCTCGTCGGCTGCAATCTCCCGTGCGCATCTTTTTTTGCAAGTCCGGTCTTTTCCAGAACAGCTTCGATGGAATCTTCACCGATACCGCGCTTCCTTCGCCATGATTCGTAATAATGGGTCTTTAGCAAGTTGAAGTCTACTTTGACCGGCTCCTTGTCTGCTCGCTCAAAACCTTTTACATAAGCAAAATGAACAATTTCCTGAGGAGAAAGTCTTTTGTTGCCTCTCTCCTGCCGGATATATACATGATTTTCAATTGACCGGAACCCGTCGCCAACTTTGGGAATGCCGAGCAAGCCTATGCGAACATTTTTATCGGTGATTTCAAATAAATCAGGCGGCCAAATACCTGAGAGCAGAGGTGAGATTTTTTTAACTGCGCGTCCAATCTCATCAAACAACTCAAGATTCTCCTCTATGCCTAAAATCCTA
>JASEGS010000036.1 GCA_030017995.1 Thermodesulfovibrionales bacterium | reverse complement strand
AGCCTTTTCACCCATGCCTGCTTTGTTTCTGTAAATGTTTGGCTACGGATTATGGAAAATTGTGGCAAAGTATGGGTATATTCATCCTAATCTATAGTATAATTTCAAATTGTAAATTTTATAAGAGAGGTTAATTCGTGTCAGAACCTACCCCATTGATGAAGCAGTATTTTAGCGTTAAGGAAAAATACCACGATGCCATTGTGCTTTTCAGGCTCGGAGATTTCTATGAGATGTTCGGCGAGGATGCAAAGATTGCCTCCTCCATTCTCCAGATAGCCCTTACAAGCAGGGATAAGTCAAAGGACGAGCCTATGCCTATGTGCGGTGTGCCTTATTTCTCTATAGACGGCTATATCACAAAACTCATCAAGGCAGGACACAAAGTTGCCATATGCGAACAGGTGGAAGACCCTAAGCTTGCCAAAGGCATCGTCCAGAGAGAGGTTATAAAGGTTATCACTCCGGGAACGCATACTCCTGAGCAGCCCAAAGAGAATGCTTATATCATGAGCATATTCCCTTATCAGGACATATGCGGCATTGCAGTGGCGGATATCTCTACAGGGGAGTTCATTGTTTATGAAACCGACAAACCAATTGAAGACGAGATAAGCAGGCATGAGCCGCGGGAGATACTTTGTCCTGAGAGCCTGAAAGGTAATCTGCATTATCAGGAGGTTTTCAGAGGACTTTATGTTTCTTATTATGATGACTGGTATTTTGATTACAATGAGTCATATAAGGCACTCCTGCGATACTTTAAGGTTTCGTCACTTGACGGATACGGCTGCGCCGGCATGAATACTGCTATCTCATCAGCAGGTGCCCTTATAAGTTATCTCGAAGAATCCCACAAGGTTTTGTCTTTTAAGAAAGTTAGCATCTTAAACCAGACATCCCATATGTTCATTGATGCCTCCACCAAGAGAAATCTTGAACTCACATACAATTTGAAGGACGGTTCTATTGAGGGTTCACTGCTATGGGTGCTGGACGAGACCCTTACGCCAATGGGCGGCAGGTTCATGAGGAATGCCATTACAAAGCCTCTTCTTTCTATGACGGATATAAAGAAGAGATTGGATGCTGTTGAGGCGGTCAGAGATAATTATGAATTAATGGAAGATTTGAGGACGACCTTAAGGAAGATACAGGATATAGAAAGGATTGCGTCAAGGGTTATCTCAAGGTCTGCGGGTCCGAGGGATCTGATAGCCCTTAAAAATTCTATTGAACATTTTCCAAAGATTAAGAGGTTTCTGATGTTGTCAGATAACTCATTAATAAAAGAGACAGGCAACAGCATTTCCGAATTTGCGGATTTGGAGGATTTGATTGATTTCAGTATTGTTGATAACCCTCCTATCAGTCCAAGGGACGGCAATGTTATTAAAAAAGGCTACAGCAAAGAAGTTGATGAGCTGAAAAACATTTCTTCGAGCGGGAAAGATTTCATAGCAAGGCTCGAAGCAGAAGAGAGGCAGAGGACAGGAATATCTTCATTAAAGGTTGGGTTCAATAAAGTGTTTGGATACTACATAGAGATAACTAAGCCGAATCTCCACCTCGTTCCGGATGATTATATAAGGAAACAGACCCTTGCTAACTGCGAGAGATTTATAACGCCGGACCTTAAGGAATATGAAACAAAGGTCTTAGGCGCAGAGGACAGGCTTAAGGAACTTGAATATGAAATATTTCAGAATATTGTCGAAAAAATTCAGAAGCATACAAATCAGCTTTTTGATACATCAATGTATATAGCATTGATTGATTTTTTGCTGTCACTCTCAACTATTGCCAGAAGATATGATTATGTGAAGCCAGAAATTTCAGATGATGCTCTGATAGAGATAACCGAAGGGAGGCATCCGGTTATTGAGAGGCTTTTTGGGGTCAGGAGCAAGGGGTCAGTGATTAGAACTCTCGATGAAAGGTTTATACCCAACAGCGCTGTTCTTGACTGCAATGACAACAGCCTTTTAATAATAACCGGACCAAACATGGCAGGAAAATCTACATATATGAGGCAGGTAGCCCTTATTGTCCTTATGGCACAAATAGGCTCATTTGTGCCTGCAGAAAGCGCAAAGATAGGAATAGTTGACAGAATATTCACCCGCATAGGCGCGTCTGACTACATTATAAAGGGGCAGAGCACATTTATGGTTGAGATGATAGAGACTGCAAATATTCTAAATAATGCCACAGAGAAAAGCCTGATACTTCTTGACGAGGTAGGAAGGGGCACAAGCACATTTGATGGGATTAGCATTGCATGGGCAGTTGCAGAGTATCTTGTTAAGGGTATTAATGCCCGCATACTATTTGCAACGCATTATAACGAGCTGACAGATCTTGCCTTCAACATGGACGGCGTTAAAAATTACAATGTAGTCGTTAAGGAGTGGGGTGATGAAGTGATCTTTCTGAGAAAGATAGAGAAGGGGCCTGCTGATAAGAGCTACGGGATACAGGTTGCAAGACTTGCAGGGCTGCCTGATGAAGTTATAGACAAAGCAAAGACTGTCCTTGAAAAGCTTGAGAAAAAAGAGGCGGATACACTTAAACCCCGCGTTGCCCAAATGGATCTGTTCTTTACAGGCGATCCTGTAACCCGTGAACTGCTGGGAATTGACATGGAAACCATTACGCCGCAAAATGCTCTGAAAAAGCTCATGGAGTTAAAGAAAAAGGCAGAAGGGTCAGCATGACGGTCGTTGGTCTTACAGGCAATTACGGCATGGGAAAAAGCATGGTGTCCCGGATGTTTAAAGAACAGGGGGCTGTTGTTATAAACACTGACGATATAGTCAAAGAACTCCTTACTGAGCCATCCGTTATTTATGAAATAAAGGAGTCATTTGGTGATGACATAGTGGAGGCTGGCAAGATAAAAAAGGAACTCCTTGCCCGGCTTGTTTTTCAACATCCTTATTTAAGGATATCTCTTGAGGATATACTGCATCCGAGGGTTTTTAAAAGAATCGATGAAGAACTTGCCAGAATCTCCACAATCTCCGAAAACATCATTGTAATTATTGAGGCTCCAGTATTGTTTGAGAGGGGATATCAAAATAGATTCGACAAAATAATTACTGTATATTCATCAGAGGATATAGCTATAGACCGGCTTAAAGAGAAAGGTATTTCTGAGGAGGATACAAGAATGAGGCTTAAAAGCCAATTCCCTGTTGCTATGAAGCTCGGCAGTTCAGATTTTATAATAGATAATAATGGGAGCATTGACAATACAATGGAGCAGGTGAAAAAAATTTATAAGGAGTTGATGATTTTAAGTTAGGGGGTTGAGTTCATATGGAAATAATCAGGGAATTAACTAATAGACTGAACTATCCGAATCCTGTCGTTACCATCGGCAACTTTGACGGAGTGCATCTCGGTCATCAAAAGATATTCAAAAAGGTTATTGCAAAGGCTGCAGAGATAAAGGGCACACCCATTGCAATAACATTTGATCCTCATCCAGTAAAGGTTATTGCGCCTGAGCGCAGCATTAAAATGCTCACTACTTTTGAGGACAAGGCAAGGCTTATATTTAGCGCAGGGATAAAGGTGATCATATGCATTAACTTTAACAAAGAGTTTGCGCGAACAGAGCCGCATGATTTTATCAGGGATATGCTTGTCGGCAGGATTGGCGCAAAGTGGGTTGTAGTAGGGCATAATTATGCCTTTGGCAAGGGCAAGCGTGGAACGACATCTCTGCTGAGAAGGAGAGGGCAAAAATACGGCTTTGGTGTTAATGTCGTGAGATATGCAAGGGTTTACGATGACATTGTTAGTAGCAGCAGAGTAAGGAGTCTTCTCTTCAGAGGAAGAGTTTGCGAGGCGTCGAGGATGCTCGGCAGGGCGTATCATATTGAGGGCGATGTTATTGAGGGGGCAGGACGGGGCGCATCTTTGTTGCATACGCCTACTGCAAATATTGCAACACCCAATGAACTTGTCCCCAAAGAGGGTGTTTATGCGGTAAGGGTATCTTTTACCGCTTCACCGCTTCACCGCTTCATCGCTTCATCCGTTTACGGCGGCGTTGCTAATATCGGCAAGAATCCTACATTCGGCGATATACCAATGAGCTATGAAGTCCATATTTTTGACTTCAACAGAAACATATTGGGTGAGAAATTAAGGATACACTTTATTGACAGGATAAGGGATGAAAAAAGGTTTTCCGGTATTCATGAGCTTGAAAGAAATATAAAAATGGATATAGAAAGAGCAAAGACAATTCTTTCAAAAAGAAGGGATATGCTTTTTTTATAACATATTACTTTTTCTCCTTGTTGTCTTCATCCATGAGGGCGTAGATTCAAACGGCGGTTTCTTTGCCTCTTCCTTTGCAGTTCCTATAGCCTGTGTCTGAAGCATTATCTTAAGGTCATTCGGATTATTGCTTGCATGAAGGGCATCTTCTGTAGTAAGTATCTTATCTTTAACAAGCTGTAATAAGTGTTGATTCTGTGTCTGCATCTTGAAAAGATTAGCTGAATCCGCGATTATCTTATCTACTTCGTTCAATCTGTCTTCCGCAATCAATTTTTTTATGGTAGGCGTGTTTATCATAATTTCCATTACGGCTATTCTGCCGTTCCCATCGGATCTCTTTACGAGTTTCTGGGCGATTGTGGCTGCAAGCGCCACAGAAGTTCTAACCCTTATATGGTGATGCTGATCAGGCGGGAAGGCATCAATAATTCTGCTTACAGACTGCTTTGCATAGGTAGTATGGAGCGTGCTTAACACAAGATGTCCTGTCTCTGCGGCTGTGATGGCTGTGTGGATCGTCTCAGGATCCCTCATCTCGCCCACCATTATTACATCGGGGTCTTGTCTTAGCGCCCTTTTTAGTGCAGATGAAAATGAGTATGTATCTGTGCCTACTTCCCGCTGGTTTATAGTGCACATGTTGTCTTTGTGAACAAACTCAATAGGGTCTTCAATAGTTACTATATGATTATGTATTGTTTCATTTAAATACTCCACCATGGCGGCCAGTGTTGTAGACTTGCCGCTTCCTGTAGGCCCTGTTATAAGGATGAGCCCTTGATTTCTTGATACCAATTCCTTAAGAATGGGAGGCAGGCCGAGTTCGTCGATAGTCTTGATCCTCTCCGGTATTGCCCTGAAGACAGCGCCTAAATTGCCGAGTTGATAGAAAAAATTACACCTAAAGCGCGCAAGCCCTTTAACAAGAAAGGAAAAATCCAACTCCTTTTCAACCTTCAGTTCTTTTTTCTGTCCCTCTGTTAACATAGGGAATAAGATTTCTTCCATTTGCTCTTTGGTTAAAGGAGGGTGTTCTAATGGGATGAGGTCGCCTTTTATTCTTATTAAAGGAGGTCTTTCGAATTTAAGATGGAGGTCTGATCCGCCTCTCTCAATAAGTGTTTTTAGATAAGTATCTATTTTCATGTCTCCACCTTAATGCCTACTGAAGAAAGCTTGAGCTTCAGCGTATCAGGGTTATTTACCTTGGAAAACGCATCTTCAGACGTTATAAGTTTTTCCTTAACAAGTTCTGCGAGTGATGTCTCCAGTGTGCACATGCCATGTTTCGCCCCTGTTTCTATAGAGCTATATATCTGATGAGTCTTTCCTTCTCTTATCAGGTTGGAAATTGCATGTGTGACGATCATTACTTCTCTTGCTGCAATCCTTCCTTTACCATCCGCTCGTGGCAATAATTGCTGACATACAACTGCCTTTAGTGTAGATGCGAGCTGAACTCTCACCTGCTGCTGTTGGTGCGGGGGAAAGACATCTACTATCCTATCCACTGTTTGCGGGGCGTCCTGTGTATGCAGTGTTGCAAATACGAGATGCCCTGTTTCAGCGGCTGTCAGTGCAAGGGATATGGTTTCCAGATCTCTCATTTCACCTACCAGTATTACATCAGGGTCCTCTCTTAGAGCATGGTTTAGTGCTTCATTAAAGGAATGGGTATTCATTCCCACCTCTCTCTGTCTGACAACGCAGTTTTTATTTTCATAAACATATTCTATGGGATCTTCTATGGTGAGTATATGCTCTCGGCGCTGCGTATTAATGACATCTATCAGGGAAGCTATGGTTGTTGTTTTTCCTGAGCCTGTAGGCCCTGTGACCAATATAAGGCCCCTCGGTAATCTTGTGAGCGATAACACAGCGTCAGAAAGCCTCAATTCTTTGGGAGAAGGTATCCTCGTAGGGATCAGCCTCATTACTGCTTCAATCCCGTTCCTTTGGGAGAGGACATTAACCCTGAACCTGCCGAGATTGGCAACATCATAGGAGAAATCAAGTTCGAGATTCTCTTCGAATCTTGCAATCTGATGTTGGTACAACATGCTGTAAACAAGTGCCTTTGAAGTCTCTGCAGACAGTTCGGGGAAATTATGAAGCGCTTTTATATGTCCGTGAACTCTCAGCATCGGCGGCCTACCGACGACTATATGGATATCTGATGCTTTTGCTTCAATTGCGGCAGTAATTATTTCAATTATATCCATGCAACCTCTGAGTGTCTTTTGGTATAAAGACAATATAACATTTTTTGGATTCGAAATTCTAATTACTGGTGACCTTAATTCATAATTATGGATGACATTTCTCAAAGCTTTTAACCAATTTAATTCATAAATTTTATCCATGCAAGATAGGGCATGGTATTTGAGCGGTTTCTTTCAGTGGTAAGCGAGGACAGGATGTCCGAGCAAGCGAAAGCCTCGGAGGAAGGCTTGGATGCCTTCCTCCGAGAATGAGCGAAAATACCATGTCCTATCTTTAATTAACATATTTATGAACAATCATAGCTAATTGATAGCGCCATTGCTTGCACAAAATGCCGATAGTTTTTTACTATAAAATATGATTGGTGTTTTGAAAAAGATTTTTGGCACAAAAAACGAGAGGGAATTAAAGAGATTATTTGACGCAATAGACAACATAAATAATCTTGAAACATCTGTCTCTTCCCTGAGCGATGAACAATTGATGGCAAAAACAGGCGAGTTCAAGGGAAGAATTGAAGACGGCGAGTCCCTCGATGACATTCTTGCAGAAGCATTTGCCACTGTCAGAGAGGCATCAAGGCGTCTTTTAAACATGAGGCATTTTGATGTCCAGCTTATCGGAGGGATGGTGCTTCATGAAGGCAAGATTGCCGAGATGAAGACAGGTGAAGGTAAGACGCTCGTTGCAACCCTTCCTGTTTATTTGAATGCCTTGCAGGGCAGGGGAGTGCATGTGGTAACAGTAAACGATTACCTTGCAAAGAGAGATGCTCAGTGGATGGGGCCGATTTATCACTTCTTAGGTCTTTCTGTAGGGGTAATCCAGCATGACAATTCATTCCTTTTTGACCCTTCATATGTTTCACATGATAAGAGATTCAATCATTTGAGGCCTTGCACAAGGCAGGAGGCATATTGGGCTGATGTGACATACGGCACTAATAATGAATTCGGATTCGATTATCTCAGGGACAATATGAAATACGACACCTCTGATTTCTCCCAGAAGGAGTTGAACTATGCCATTGTTGATGAGGTTGACAGCATTTTAATAGACGAGGCGAGAACGCCGCTGATAATATCGGGGCCGTCAGAGGAATCTACAGATAAATATTATAAGATAAACAAAATAGTGCCTTCTCTAAAAGCAGATATTAACTTTAAGATAGACGAAAAACTCAAGACCACCATTCTTACTGATTCAGGAAACTCTGTTGTTGAGAGGCTTTTAGGTTTAAGCAATCTTTATGAGCCGGCGAATATAGAGCTCGTTCACCATGTGCTTCAGGCACTAAGGGCGCATTACTTATTCAAAAGAGATGTAGATTATGTTGTTAAGGATGGAGAGGTTATAATTGTTGATGAGTTTACAGGCAGACTGATGCCGGGCAGACGCTGGAGCGACGGCTTGCATCAGGCAATCGAGGCAAAGGAAGGCGTTAAGATAGCCAGCGAAAACCAAACCCTTGCCACTATCACATTCCAGAACTATTTCAGGATGTACAACAAGCTTGCAGGCATGACAGGCACAGCAGATACAGAGGCAGCAGAATTTGCGCAGATATATAACCTCGAAGTTATTGTTATGCCGACAGATAAGCCCATGATAAGGGCTGATAATCCTGATGTTGTGTATAAGACAGAAAAGGCAAAGTTCAACGCAGTGATAAGCGATATAGAAGAATGTAATAAAAAGGGACAGTCTGTTCTTGTTGGGACCACATCAATAGAGAAATCTGAACTGCTAAGTCATCTTTTGAAAAAGAGAGGCATAAAACACCATGTCCTTAACGCTAAGCATCATGATAAAGAAGCAGAAATTGTTGCTCAGGCCGGGAGAGCAAGCGCTGTAACTATAGCTACAAACATGGCAGGCAGGGGCACTGATATTGTTTTAGGCGGCAATATTGATGGTCTTGCGCGGGAGATGCTTAGTGAGAAAAAGGAATATACAGGAGAAGATTTCATGTCAGCGCTTCAGAAAGCAAAGGAGATATGCGAAAAAGACAAGGGACAGGTTCTGAGCGCCGGCGGGCTGCATATAATAGGCACAGAAAGGCATGAGGCAAGGAGGATAGACAACCAGCTCCGCGGAAGGTCTGGAAGGCAGGGCGACCCCGGCTCATCAAGGTTTTATCTGTCTCTTGAGGATGATCTTATGAGGATATTCGGCTCTGACAGAATAAATGGTCTGATGAACCTGCTTAAGATGGATGAAAGCATACCCATTGAGAACAAGATGGTTACAAGAGCCATAGAAAATGCCCAGAAGCGTGTGGAGGCGCACAATTTTGACATCAGGAAACACCTTCTTGAATATGACGATGTAATGAATAAACAGAGGAAAGAGATATATGCATTCAGACGGGAGGTGTTGCAGAGCGAATCCCTTAAGGACAGGGTATTTGAGATGATAGAGGATGAGGTTGATGATCTCCTTTCAGTTTACTGTCCTGACAATGTGGTTAGGGATGAATGGGATATGAACGGACTTAAGGACGCATTGTATGGTCTCTTTTCAGTGAACTTGCAACTCGATGAACTCAAGAATGCAGGTGAACTGGAAAATTTGATCGTGCCTCATGTAAAAGAGGCATATGAGAGCAAGGAGGCAGAAGCAAGCCCTGAGTTTATGAGGCATGTCGAAAAAATGCTTTTCCTTCAGGTGATAGATACCCAATGGAAGGACCATCTCCTCGGCATAGATCATATAAAAGAAGGCATAGGCCTCAGGGGATATGCTCAGAGGGATCCCCTTGTAGAGTATAAAAAAGAAGCATTTGAACTTTTTGCAGATATGTCACGTAGGATATCAACAGAGATATTAATGCGTCTCTTTAAGATTCAGATAAGGCGTGAGGAAGAAAGTGAGATAAATATAAAGGCACAGCAGAGACTTGCCTATAACAGGGGAGACGGTGGTGAGGGACAGCAGCCTGTACATCGTGAAAAGAAGACCGGGAGAAATGACCCATGTCCCTGCGGGAGCGGCAAGAAGTATAAGAAGTGCTGCGGAACTTAAAGACTGCAACGCATTGCGATTTACGATTTACGAATCACAATCTTAGGTTTATCCCTCTTTGCATTTACAATGCAAAGAAATCCAAAGAGCTCATTAAAGGGATTACCGAGTTGATGCACTGTATAGGGCGCTATATATACTGTATCCAGATAATTAATAGTATGACTTTTCTTGCCCATTAACACCTTTCCTTTACCCCTTATGCAAATAACTACATGCTCGTGCCTGTGCCGTTCGAGACTGCTGAAGCCGCCTGGTGCTATCTCAAAATATCTGAGATGGAATTTTGCAGTCTCTCCGTGATTGCCTATAAGGACATTACGCACAATCGCAGACCAGTTGCCGTCTTTTTGTTTATACTTCTCGGTCTTTACGCCGCTCCATCTGAAATTGCCTTTGTGCCTGTATATTTTATTGACTGCTGCTCCACTGCTCTTCTGCTCTTCTGCTCTATTTTTCGGTGCTTTCCAGTCACATGAAATGGGCATCGCCTCGCTCTTCTTTAATTTCTTCATTATCTTTTCTCCTGTCAATCAAACGTTATAAGGCATTTCAGAGATTCTTTCGCTTCTGCTGTAAGTCTGTAAGCCTTTTCAGTATCTTCAATGCAAAATCTATGTGTAACGAGCTTTTCAGCAGTGACAAGCCTTTTTTCTATAAACCCCAAAGCCTCCCTTGTATCATCAGGGCCGCAGGAGTAGCTCGTAACGATATTTATATCTCTGAAGTAAAGATAATCGGGGTCTATATTTAATATTTCATCGGGTTTCGCAGGAGTGAAAAACACAACCGTTCCGCCTCTTGATGCAGACCCTATCCCTCTCTTCATAGCCTCAATGCTGTTAGGTCCGACAATAACAATGTCTGCCATGAATCCATCTGTTAAATGTTTTACTTTATCAATAATGTCTGCCTTTGATATATCTATAACATGATCTGCGCCAAATTCCAACGCCTTATTGAGCCTGAACGGGATCATGTCGGCGCCAATGATTTTTTTTGCGCCAAATCCCCTTGCCAGAAGCACATGCATTTGCCCCATTACACCGAGGCCAATAACTAAAATAGTGTCGCCTGCTTTTATATTTGCCCGTTTCAATGACTTCACAACGCATGCAGTCGGTTCAATGAACGTGCCGTCCTCGTAGCTAACAGTATCTGGAAGTTTGAGCGTATCGTTTTGCAGGTTTGTTTCAGGGATGAGTATGTATTCTGAAATGCCGCCCGGGATTATATTCGTCTTGCGCCATGTATCGCACTGGACATAATCGCCTCGATTACAGTATTTGCAGTTCAGGCATGGCGCATGGTGATGGACAAAAAACCTGTCACCTTTTTTAAAGGCTGATGGTTGATGGCTGATGGCTGAAAGCTCCTTGCCCAGTTCAACTATCTCTCCAACAGGCTCATGACCTATAACGAGAGGCGCTTTTTTTTCGATATACCAGGGCATTACATCACCTGAACATATGCCGCAGGCCTTTGTCTTTATCAACGCATCATATGGACCGATTTCAGGAATTGAAATATCCTCTATCCGCATATCGTTGAAGCTGTAAAGTTTAGCGACTTTCATTTACTCTCTCCATAAAGCGCATCCAGTCCCATAATATACCCACTTGGTTTTTTGTCTAAATTACCACAAAATACCAAGTTTTGCTATGATTTCCTGCGTTAATATGCTAATATTGTCGTCATAATCATTATAAAGGGAGAAAATGCCAACTTGGCATATTATATGTTAGAGCAGCCATGAACTCACCGCATCACGATCACATCGAAACCGCATTTCTACAACTCTCATTTGCTATCAAGCTGTGGAACTATCTTGATGAGCATCCGATTGACAAGGAAGAGTTTGATATTGATCTCACTATCCAAGACGCGGGGAATTGCGTTTGCCTGCCTAAAGGTGAGTTTCATACTTACCAAGACTTGCAGCTTGCCTCGGAGAACAACATTTCCATCGCGTTCGGCGCAGCTGCAATCACCCTTTGGGAGGCTATCCTCGAGCACGGGTCAGTTTCAACAAGACAATTAAATCCGTCGGGGAGTCACAAAGATGCATTGGCGGCCCTAAGCTACATGCTTCGATGCTGCTTTGCGCATGGCACTGCAGCACCTGCCTGGTCAATCTGTGCGTATTGTGCGTATGGTGTCAGGTCTTGACAATTGACATAGCGGCAATATTTCTGCTATCCTTACCTCATGGGACGCCCTTTGAGAATAGAATTTCCCGGAGCTTTATATCATATAACAAGCAGAGGCAATGAAAGAAAGAGCATCTTTTTGGACGATGCAGATAGATTAAGATTTCTCGAAATCCTGAAAGACTACCATGATCGTTACAGCATATTAATACACAGCTTTGTCCTCATGGATAACCATTATCACCTCATCCTTGAAACCCCAAAGGGCAATCTCTTAAAAGTGATGCACGGAATAAACGGAAGATATACAGGTTATTTCAACAGGAAATATGAACGTTCCGGACATCTTTTTCAGGGCAGATATAAAGGCATACTTGTTGAAAAGGACACATATCTACTGCAGTTAAGCAGATATGTGCACATGAATCCTGCGAGGGCCAAAATTGTAAAGAAACCTGAGCAATATAGATGGAGCAGTTATCCGGCATACATCGGCAAGGACAAGGAATATAAATGGGTTGAGTATTCATGGATACTATCAAACTTTGAGAAAGAAGGAAAGTCTGCCAAGAATAAATATCGCAAGTATGTTGAGGAATCATTCAACAAAGATATGGAAGACCCAGCAAAGAACCTCTACGGACAGCTAATACTCGGCAGAGATGAATTTATTGAGAAAATAAGAGGAATGTTCAGCGGAAAATGTATAAGCAAAGAGATTGTTGAACGCAAAAGGTTATTAAAGAGTCCAACACCAGAAGATATAATTGAAAAGGTGGCTGAGGCCTTTGGCGTTGATAGGGATCTGATTAATGAAAAAAACATCAGGGGCAATGTAGCACGGAAGGCGGCAATTTATTTAGTCCAGAGATACTGCAATTTGAGAAACGATGAAATAAGCAAAATATTCGGAGATTTACATTGCAGCGCCATTAGCAAGGTATCTACAAGATTTAAAGAGGAATTGGCAAAGAATAAAGCTTTAGCTAAAATTATAAGAAGGCTTGAGTCAATTGTCAAGACCTGACACTGTATCGTGCTGTATCGTGCTGTATCGGATAATAATAGTTGAGGCAATAAAATAGATAGATACCCGAATTAGTGGATTTTACGGTATAATCACATTATCTGAAAGGGGGCAAATTATGAATACAGAATATACTGCTATAGTAAAGCAAGAGGGTGATTGGTGGATTGGATGGATAGAGGAAATTCCAGGGATAAACTGTCAAGAACATACTCGTGAAGAGTTAATGGAAAGCCTTCGAGCCACCCTAAGAGAGGCACTTGAATTCAATCGTCAAGACGCGCTCTCTGCGGTAGGGACGGGATATGTAGAAGAAAAAATTGCTATATGAAACGCAATGACCTACTGAAGTATCTACGGTCGCAAGGATGTGAATTTATCAGAGAAGGTAGCTGTCATTCGTGGTGGTGGAATCCAATTCAAAATAAACGATCATCTGTGCCGCGGCATGCAGAAATCAACGATAACCTCGCAAGAAAGATATGCAAGGACCTCGGGATAAAACAAATAAAGTAAGATATTAAATAGGGGCAGCTACCATTTAATATAGATAAGTGAATAGAGTTAAATGGACAAAAATAATTTATAATTTAAACATGGCTGAGAAGGTTATTATCGCCTCAATATTATTCATTTCTGTTCTATTGCCATTAAGCGTGCAGGCAGAGCAGAGATTACAAAAAGCTACTTTTGCAGGAGGATGCTTCTGGTGTATGCAGTATGCCTTTGATAAGGTAAAAGGCGTGGTATCGACTACCGTGGGATATTCCGGAGGGGCAAAGAAAAATCCGACTTATGGCGAGGTTTCTTCAGGGGCGACCGGACACGCGGAGGCCGTAGAGGTGGTTTTCGATCCTTCAAAGGTAAGTTATTCGGAGCTTCTTGACGTCTTCTGGAAAAATATAAATCCTACACAATTGAACAGGCAGTTTGCAGACGAAGGTACGCAGTACCGGACAGCGATCTTTTATCATACCGATGAGCAAAAAAAACAGGCGATAGCCTCTAAGGATAAACTTGCCAAATCCGGGAAGTTTGACAAGCCTATCGTTACAGAGATAGTCCCTGCCGCTCCATTCTATAAGGCAGAGGAATACCATCAGAAATATTACGAGAAAAATTCCCTCCGCTATAAGGCATATCATTCAAGCTCAGGTAGGGAGCGGTATCAGAAAGAAATATGGGGCGATAAATCAGAGTTAAAAAATCCTAAGAGTAAAGATAAAAAATATACAAAGCCTTCTGAAGAGGACTTAAAGAAAAATCTGAACCCACTTCAGTATAAGGTAACACAGCAATGCGGCACAGAGAAGCCCTTTGACAATGCCTATTGGAACAATAAGAGGGAAGGCATCTATGTTGATGTGGTATCAGGCGAGCCTCTTTTCAGTTCAAAGGACAAGTTCGATTCAGGCACGGGCTGGCCGAGTTTTACCAAACCTCTTGAGCCTAAAAACATTTTAGAAAAAGAAGACAATAGTCAGTTTATGAAAAGGACCGAGGTGAAAAGCAAACATGCAGATTCTCATCTGGGTCATGTTTTTAATGACGGTCCCAAGCCGACAGGACGACGCTACTGCATAAACTCTGCTGCGCTTAGATTCATTCCAAAGGAGGATCTTGACAAGGAAGGTTATGGAGAATACAAAAGGCTTTTTGAGAGATGAATTCCTATATTTCAGTCAGGCGTAACAGCATATTTTATCCCCTCTCCTCTTGAGAGTCTCTCAAGGGCGACATGAAGGTCTTTTAATGAGTAGTGGCCGCTTATCAAAGGAGAGACATTGATCGTCTCTTTCAAAAGGTTATATGCTGTTTTAACATCCTGCGGAGTGAAATGGAAGGCGCCTTTTAGAGTGAGTTCATCATAATGGAGTCTGTATGTGTCGTATGAAACCCTTGTGCCGGTTTTGCATCCTCCGAATAGTATGACAGTCCCGCCTTTTCTCACATAATTGACAGAATTTTCCCATACGCCGAACTGTCCTGTGCATTCGAAAACGAAGTCAAAACCTATACCGTCTGTCATCTCTGAAATAATATTTTCAATTTCATTTATTTCAAATGCTGCGTCCGCTCCTATTGTTTTTGCAAAATCGAGCCTCTCCTTTTTTCTTGCTGTAATAAATACTTTTGCGCCTTTTATTTTCGCAAGTGATGTGTGCAGGAGGCCGATAGGCCCTGTGCCGATTATAAGCGCCTTGTCGCCTTTTTTGATATCGAGTCCGTGCATTCCATGAACTACACATGACAAAGGTTCCAGAAATGCAGCCTCTTCAAAACTTAGAGTCGCAGGCTTATGGAAAAGATTTTGCTTTACAATATGCGCAGGCAGAAGGATGTATTCGGCAAATGCGCCTAAAACCTTTGTCTGCATTATATTTTCGCATAAATTAAATGCCCTCTTTTTGCAGTATCTGCATTTAAGACACGGAGCGCTGTGAACGGCCATTATCTCGTCACCTTCTTTAAATCCCTTGACGCCCTTTCCTGCTTTTGCAATTATGCCAGAAAACTCATGTCCGAATACGCCGGGCATGGGAATCATAGGGTGGCCTCTAAGGTATGCCTTTAAATCAGTGCCGCAGGTGAGGGCGGCCTTGATTTTTACAAGCACCTCGCCTCTTGATGGTTCAGGCACCGGCATTTCTTTTAATTCCAATAGCCCCGGCTTAACTAAATAACTTACGAGCACCGGCTGAACTCCATTTTCCCGCCGAAGAACTGACCTGCAACAGCGGCTATAATAAAGAGCGGTATAAATCTATAATCCGCCTGTGATATAAGTCTCGCGATTATGATAAAGGGGACCGGCGTATGGATATACAGGAACCATTTTAGGGAGTATTTTTTTGAACGGCTTCTGAAATATCCGAAGGGAATATTCAGAAGAAATGCGAATAAAATTATTATAAGCGCTTGCAGCATGCCTGCATTATAAATTAGGCAACGGTCAAGTGGCAATCCTCTTTATTGCGAGCATTTTTTACAATGCCCCAATATCTCAAGAGTATGCTTAATGCCTTTGAATCCCTCCTTTTGACATAATTCTTCCTGCAGCATCTCGAGAGTTGGAGAATAGAACTCTATCACCTTTCCGCACTTGGTGCAGATCATATGGTCATGGTGTTGTTTTTCTGATACCTTTTCGTAATGGGCGTGTCTGTCAGTCTTTTCAACCTGTTCTATAAAACCGCTTTCTATGAGAATGGGAATTGTTCTGTAAACAGAAGCCCTTGAGACCTTTGAGCCTTTATTTTTTAATCTTAAAAATAATTCGTCAGGATCAAAATGTCCCTTTGTATTCATGAGTTCATTTATAATCTCTTCCCTCTCTTTTGTCTGCTTAAGTCCCTTTGTCAGGAGAAATTCCCTGAACTTTTGTTTCTCCATTGTTCCTCCATAGTTAATTGGTGAATGCGCATCTACCCATATACTCATTCACCTATAAACTTATATTGAAATACCTTAATATCCAGTTTAGCAACCCCCCGAAGAGAAACGCTGATGGAAATACTATTGCAATAATCCAGACGGCTGTCTTCATGCCTCGTTCTTTTATAATCATAAAGAAGTTTGCCAGACACGGGATAAAAAGGGTGATTGTCACAAGGCTGACTACTGACTGCACAGGGGTCAAAAGACCCTCTTGCGCCATTGTAAACAGTCCTGCAGCTCCGTAATCCCTCCTCAAAAAACCGAGGATAAATGCCTCTGCTGTCTTTTCAGGGAGCCCTAAAAGATTGACGATCACAGGCGATGTGGCTTCTTCTAAGATCGTGATCAGATTGAGCTTATGCAGTACAAAAAGGATAAATGTGCCTAAAATAAACAGCGGGACAGCCTCTTTGAGATACCATTCAACCCTTCCCAATGTCTTAATGGCTATATTTGCTATGTTCGGCATTCTTATGGGAGGTATCTCAAGAAAGAACTCTGTTCTCTCCCCTTTAACGATTCTGGATGCAAGAAAACCTGAGACAAGAATGACTAACAAAATACTCAGTATCCATATAATCGTAGCCTTCAAGGATAAAGCGCTGAGCATTCCAAGGATTACGCCGAGCTGCGCTGAGCAGGGTATGGCGAGGGCGAGGAGGAAGGTAATTATTATTCTGTCTCTCCTCGTCTCTAATATTCTCGATGTCATCACAGCCATTGTTCCGCATCCGAGTCCAAGAACCATCGGCAGCACAGCCTTGCCGTTCAGCCCTATGATATTGAATATCCTGTTGCTCATAATTGCGAGCCTCGGCAGGTAGCCGCTGTCTTCGAGTATTGCAAAGGCTATGAAGAATGTAGCTGTGATAGGCAGGATTATAGCAATGGCATATGTCAGGGCTACTGTTATAAGTCCGTACTCTCCCACAAGCAGTTCCTGCAATATCTCTATGGGTATCAGGAGTTTTACAATCTTTGTAAACGCAGGATTTAGATACTCATTGAAGATAGTATTTTCTACAAGGTCAACGAGCGTTCCAGCGCCGAAGGTGCCGACGAACGCGTAGAGGCCGTACAGCACCGCCAGAAGCACAGGAATGCCGTATACTGGGTGCATGCTGATTCTGCCGAGAAAATTCAACATTGTGCTGCCTTCTGAAGGGGTCTTCTTTATTACCATGTTTGTTATTTCTTCTGCCTTTTCTATCCGTGTTTTATTTATCAAATAACCGATGGATTCTTTTGCCTTTACCTTACACTCGTCCTTGAGTTTCTCTATCTCTGAAAGTGCATTTACGCTGACATGGGCATTTAACCACTCTGTAAGACTGGTATCCTCTGAAAGTATCATGACTGAAATGGACCGTTTCGAGATGCTTGAATGAGGCAGTAATTCAGAGATTTTTTCAATATATCTTTCAATGACCGGATTATAGGAAATCATGATTTTGGGCTTATGAGGGAGCAGCATCATATCTCTCAGTTCTTTTATGCCTTTTTTTTGCGGCGCTATTGTAGCAACAATATTTACTCCGAGCAGCGCTGCGAGCTTATCTATATCTATCGTTATTCCTTTGTCCATGGCTTCGTCTATCATATTCAGATCGAGGGTTATTGGAAGCCCCATCTCAGATAGTTGAATTGTAATCAGCAGAGTTCTCTTTAAATTTTTTGCATCTCCGATTTGAATCACAGAATAAGGGATCTCTTCAAGAAGGATGTCTCTTGTTACCCTCTCGTCTTCGCTCATAGGGATAAGGCTGTTGACCCCCGGGGTGTCTATAAGGAGGATCTTTTTCGAATCGAGGGATATATTCCCCTGCATTATCTCTACGGTAGTGCCCGGATAGTTGGAGACCGCAACATATTTGCCAGTAAGGATGCCAAAAATAGCGCTTTTTCCTACATTGGGATTGCCGACGAGGACTATTTTGTCTACATGACCATGTTTGCTTGTCTTTGGTGTGTGTGCGTGCAATTAATCCTCCGATTACTAAATTAAATTAAATCTCAATTGCAATTATTATAAAATAGTCTAAGTATTATTTTCAAGCTACTGCTGGCGCTCTTAAGTCAGGTTATTTATAAAATTGAGACTTAGTTTCAAATGCGCATGCAGAAAATGAAATTAGACTACGGAAGCCCCCGGCATATTTTCAGGGGCTTCCGTAAGAATAGATATTGTGTTATTTTGGGGGTAATGTCTGAGAGAAGGCAAGGACATCAAGTTGATCCTTCAACTCAAGAAAAAGCAGGGAGAGCATCTGCG
>JASEGS010000035.1 GCA_030017995.1 Thermodesulfovibrionales bacterium | reverse complement strand
CGGTGTATTTCATTGGGCTTGATGCTGGTTCTGTTGCTGTGAAGCTTGTTGTCCTTGATGAAAAGGGCAGTAAACTCGAGGGGCATTACATAAGACATTTTGGTCATCCGGTGAATATAGCCTTTGATCTTCTAAAAGAGATTAAAAAAAGATTTCCTGAAATTTCTATGTCGATCACTGGCTCTGCTGGAAAGGCCGTTGCATCTGCTCTTAAGATAAAACCCATCAATGAGGTTGTCTCTCAATCATATTCAATAAAAAAGCTATTCCCTCATGTCAATACTGTTATTGAGCTTGGGGGAGAGGATTCAAAGCTTATTCTTCTGGAAAATGGAAATATAAAGGATTTCTCTATGAATTCTGTATGTGCAGCAGGCACAGGCTCTTTCTTGGAACAACAGGCAGAAAGATTGAGAATGAGCATAGAGGAATTCAGCGAAACGGCAGTAAGATCAAAAAGACCTTCCAAGGTTGCAGGAAGGTGCAGTGTTTTTGCAAAGTCAGACATGATTCATCTGCAGCAAATAGCCACCCCTGTTGAAGATATAGTGGCTGGGTTGTGTTTTGCTGTTGCCCGTAACTTCAAGGGCACAATCGCAAAGGGAAGAGATTTGAAAGCGCCCGTTGCATTTCAGGGCGGAGTTGCAGCCAATAAAGGGATGGGGCGGGCATTTAAAGAGGTCTTTGAGCTTGATGAATTGTTTGTGCCGCCGGATTTTGCATTGATGGGGGCAATAGGCTCTGCATTAAAGGATATGGATGAAGGCAATATAAATACCTTTAATCTGGATGCCCTTGAATCTTTTGCATCTGTTATAGGATTTTCTGATACAGGCCATGCTTCCTTAATAGCAGAAGAAGATGATTTTTTTAAAAGACACATTAAAGACAGTGACGAGTTAAGAGTTATGAGTTATGAGTTAAAAGAAAAAGAAAATTCAAGACCGGACTCCAAACTCCAAACTCTAAACTCTAAACTAATTAAGGCTTATCTCGGCATCGACATTGGTTCTATCAGCACCAATCTGGCTGTAATCGATGAAAAGGGCAATCTTCTCGCAAAGCGCTATCTCATGACAGCCGGCAGACCCATTGAGGCTGTAAAGCAGGGACTTGAGGAGATTTATGCAGAGATCGGAGATAGTGTTGAGATAGCCGGAGTCGGCACTACAGGCTCAGGAAGATACATGATAGCAGATTATGTTAGCGCTGATATTGTGAAGAATGAAATTACTGCGCAGGCAACTGCTGCAATTTTTATAGATCCAAAGGTAGATACTATATTCGAGATCGGCGGGCAGGATTCCAAATACATTTCCATAAGGGACGGCATAATCGTTGACTTTGAAATGAATAAGGCATGTGCTGCTGGAACAGGTTCATTTTTAGAAGAGCAGGCCGAAAAGTTGAATATCTCTGTAAAAAACGAATTTGCTTCCTGTGCCTTTCGCTCAAAAAGCCCGTGCAGACTTGGAGAGCGGTGTACTGTCTTTATGGAAAACAGTTTGATGGCAAATCTCCAGAGGGGGGCTGACAGGGATAATCTCCTCGCAGGACTTGCGTATTCCATTGTCCAAAATTATATAAACAGGGTAGTTGCCGGCAAACCAGTTGGCGAAAATATCTTTTTTCAGGGCGGGGTTGCCTTCAATAAGTCTGTTGTTGCGGCCTTCGAAAAGCATACAGGCAGAAAGATAACAGTTCCCCCAAACCATGATGTAACAGGAGCTATTGGAACGGCGCTTATTGCAATGAGACATATGAGAAGTCAGAAGTCAGAAGTCAGAAGTCAGAAGTCAGAAGTCAGAAGTCAGAAGTCAGAAGTCAGAAGAGACCCTCAGACCACTGACTTTTGACAGCAGACCCCCGACCAAGTTTAAGGGTTTTGAGCTTGCGAGAAGGTCGTATGAGATAAGTTCCTTTGAATGCAAGGGCTGTCCCAATGTATGTGAAATAAACAGGATAAAAGTTCAGGGAGAGGATGGCTATTTATTTTATGGAGGCAGGTGTGAGAAATACGATGTGAGGCGTGCCCATAAGTCGTCTCTGCCGGACCTTTTTGCATTCAGGGAAGAGATGCTATGGAAGGCGCATAATCAGAGGACAGAGGACATAGGACAGAAGACAGACAAAAAATACATTGCTAAAATCGGAATGCCTTACATCTTTTTTTTCCACGATCAACTGCCTTACTGGTCAACGCTTCTGTGGGAACTTGGCTTTGAGGTGGTTGTTTCTCCAAAGACGAATAAGCAGATTGTGAACCTTGGAGTTGAGAATGTGCTTTCCGAGGCATGTTTCCCTGTAAAGGTAGCCCATGGTCACATAAAATATCTTAAAGATGCAGGAGTGGATGCCATATTCATCCCGAGTTTTATAAATATCAATCAGAATGGGGACGAATATAATCGGGGAGTAGCGTGTCCGCATGTGCAGACAATCCCGTATATTGCGAGGGCTGCGATTAAAGGGATAAAAACAATAAGTCCAGTTATTGATCTCGCTCTTGGTCTTGATTATCTTAAAAAAGAGCTTAAAACAGCATTCAGAGATTATGGTGTAAGCAATGGAGAAATTGGCAGGGCGATCTCTGTTGCTCAGTCTGTGCAGAGTGAATTCAAGGATGCGATACAAAGCAAGGGAATGGAGATATTGAGTTCAGAACTCCAAACTCTAAACTCTAAACTCCCAACTATCGTAATAATCGGCAGGGCATATAACTCTTTTGATTCAGGAGTAAATCTTGAGATTCCAAAAAAACTATCCCATATCAATGTCCTCTCCATGCCAATGGACTTTCTTCCTATTGAGAATGAGAGTCTTAAGGACTTATGGCCGGATATGTACTGGAGGTCAGGACAGAGGATATTGAAGGCAGCAAGGATTATCAGGAATACGCCAAATCTCTATGCGATTTATATAGGGAATTTTTCATGTGGCACTGATTCATTCATTCTCAAGTATTTTAAAGAAGAAATGAATAATAAACCCTTTCTGCATATAGAGATAGACGAACACATCGCTGATGCAGGCGCAATAACGAGATGCGAGGCATTTCTTGATAGCATAGAACAGCAGAGCAACAGAACAGCAGAGCAACAGAACAGCAGCGCGGTAGTTGCTGCTGCTCTGTTGTGCCGCAGCTCTGCTGCGCTAAATAAAAAACGTACTGTCTTCATCCCCAGAATGGCAGACCACGCATTTGCTCTGAAGGCAGCCTTTGAAAGTTGCAACGTACCTGCTGAGGTGCTGCCGGAGTCAGATAAGGAATCCGTTGATTTTGGCAGAAGGTATGTGTCAGGGAAAGAATGTTATCCATATCTCGTAACTGCCGGAGATATGCTGAAAAAGGTTTGTTCCCCGGACTTTAAACCAGAGGAATCGGCATTTTTCATGCCCTCCGGAACAGGGCCGTGCAGGTTTGGACAATACAATGTGGCTCATAAGCTTATTCTTGAAAAGTTAGGACTGAAGGATGTCCCTATCTTTGCTCCAAATCAGGATGTCCAGTTCTATAGAGACCTCGGTGTAGTAGGGAAGGACTTTTCCATGAAGGCATGGGAAGGTATAATGGCCTATGAACTGCTCACTAAATGTCTTCACGAGACAAGGTCTTATGAAAAGACGAAGGGTGATGCAGAAGCTTTATATGGACAATATCACAAGAGGATTTATCAAAGTCTTGCCGGCAAAAACGGAGATATAAAAGACGTTTTAAAGGCAATGAGAAAAGATTTTATGGCGCTTCCAGAAAATAACGAAAAGAAACCGCTCATAGGGATAATCGGCGAGATATTTGTCAGGTCGCACAGATTTTCCAATGAGGATATGGTGAAAAAGATAGAGGCCCTTGGGGGGGAGGTTTGGCTCGCACCTGTAGAGGAGTGGATATACTATGTGAACACTATGTCTCTTAGAAAGGCCTTGATAAAAAAGGACAGGTCTGCTATGATGAATATCCTTTTAAAGCGGCTCTTTCAGAAGAGGATCGAGCACAAGTTTGGGAAGAAGTTTAAAGGTTTCTTAAAAACCCTTAAAGAGCCGGAAACTAATGAGATATTGGAAAAGGCATCTCACTATATTCCGGACTCCTTTGAAGGGGAGACGGTTTTGAGTATTGGCAAGGCGATAGACCTCATTGAAAGGGGCGCATCCGGCATTATAAATGCCATGCCTTTTGGCTGCATGCCGGGAACTATAGTTACAGCGCTGCTGAAGACAGTTAGTAAGGATTTTGGCGTGCCGTGTATAAGCATCCCGTATGACGGTACAGAGTCGCCGACTACAGAGCTTCAGTTGGAAGCCTTTATGGAAGCAGCACATTCACGCTGATAATTCATAGTTGACAGCAAAAACTATGAGCTATGAAATATGAACTAAAAAGGAGGTGATGTTGTGGGTAATGTTGTAAAATGGCGTAAAAAGAAGATGCGTAAACACAAACATAAAAAGCTTCGCAGAAAGACAAGAGCCCAGAGGAGAAAATAATCTGGGGTTGTTGATTGCAGAGCAATGGATGGAATATAAATTCAGGGGTAATAATGAAAGACATAATTATATTACAGGAAAGAATAACCCTTCTGGAGCAAGAGGTAAAGACCCTTGCAGAGAAGATAGTAAAACTTGAAGATTTTCTGAAAGAGACAGAAGATTTACAATTAGAGATTAAAGGGTTAAAGGTTTTTATCGGGAGGGTATATCCAGACTTTAAGACCCAGCTTCCTGATATTGTTAAAAAGATAAAGGATTAATTAAATCTCGTGATTTTAGCGCCTATGAAGGGCATTTTGATTATGTAGTCCTTTAATAAAACCTTTTTAACAATCCCGCCTTTGCCTTTTATGCCACTGGCATGGATTAGATAAACCTTTTTGCTTCTGTCTTCTATTTTTATTATCCCGATGTGCCCCACTATTTCTCCGGCAACTCTTTTCCCCGGTTTTTTTATAAGAAATATGATGTCACCGGGTTTTAATCTATGCATTTGTCGTGATAGTTCTTCGGATGTGAGGTAATGGACAATATTTCTTCCCCTCGATCCCATTATGGTTGAAATTTTGCCTATCTCTGAAGTTATCTCCCTTCCCCACTTACCGCTGTCTATCATATCTTCTCCGAATTCAAAACGGTTGTCATAATTTATTACCCTGCCGTCTCTTAAAATGCCCTTTGAATGGAATCGTTTGTCCATCGCTATCTGAATTGCCTCTTCCTGAGTATTGCTCATCGCGAGCTCTGTTGCCCTGAATGTTAAATACATGCAATCCACATTTTTATCAGCCACAATGGTCTCTGTGGTTACATACAGACCTTTTGGATCGTTATCATACGGAGTGCCAAGGAAACTCTCTGCCCAAAAGGCTATCCTCTCGCCAATGGACTTTTCTTTAAGTGCTGTCTGGAGTTTAAGAATTTCTGTATCTGTCATTGCAAAAATATCAGGACTTAAGGATTTTAGGGCAGGCATTTGAAGGAAGAAAAACAAGATTATAGCCAGTCCCAAATCCCTAAACCTCAATCTCCTCATATGCTATAATACCACATGCCAGAGCCTAATACAGAGCTTATAAAGTCTTTTTCCACAACAGGGATCGGCAGCCTCCCGCATAGAAATCCGGAAGACGCTTGTGAACTCGTGGTCAGGACATTTGACATCCCGTTTTGGCCGCAATTGCCGAGGAGTTCTTTCAAAGAATCCATGATTATTCAGTATTCAGAGGGAATGCCTTACATAAAGGTGAGTGAGGATGAGCAAGCGGCGTGGATTATAAAGGATGGCAGTGATGAGCTTGAAAGATTTTACGAGGCTTGTATTGATAAGACGAGGATAGCTATATCTGAGGATTATGCGCGAGGTCTTCATGCGTTTTTAAGAAAGATAAAGAGACGGAGGTTTCATTTTCTTAAAGGGCATGTGACAGGCCCCCTGACATTCACCCTCGGACTGAAAGACAATTATGGCAGGCTTGTTTATTTTGACGAGGAACTTCGGGAAATATCCTCTATGCTTTTGCAGGCAAAGTCGCGGTGGCAGATAGATATGCTGAAGCAACACGCAGAGAAAGTAATTATCTTTATTGACGAGCCTATTCTTTCTGCAATAGGCAGTTCATCATATATTGGCGTTGACACAGAAGAGGTGCTGAGGCTTTTAAAAGGCATGGTCTCTGCTATCGAGGATGCCGGAGGCATATCAGGCATTCACTGCTGCGGCAGGGCAGACTGGCCTTTGGTAATAAAAAGTGGGGTAAGGATAATCAGCTTTGACGCATTCGAATATTTTGATACCCTTGCCATATATCACGAGGATGTAAAAAAGTTTCTGGAAAACGGAGGCTATCTTGCATGGGGTATTGTTCCCACATCAGATGCTATTAGCGCTGTAAATGATGAAGGGCTTACAACCTTGATTGGAAAAGAACTCGAAAGATTATACGAATACATTTCACCTGATCTTGTTAACAGCAGGATGCTTATTACGCCGTCCTGCGGCACAGGCTCCAGAAGCATAGAGGAGACGATTAAGATATTCCAGCTTGTAATGAGGCTTAAGGAGGCGATGGCGTGAAAGAAAGTCAGAAGTCAAAAGTCAAAAGTCAAAAGTTAAAAAAAGGCATATTCATCTCTTTTGAAGGCATAGAAGGCACAGGCAAGACGACTCAGGCAAGACTTCTAAGTGAAAGGCTTATAGAGGAAGGATATGAAGTAATTTTGACACAGGAGCCGGGTGGTACTGTAATTGGCAAAAGGATCAGGAATATATTGCTCCAGCCGGATCATCAGGAAATGTCTTATCTAACAGAGCTGCTGCTTTACAATGCAGACAGAGTGCAGCATTTGAAAGAAAAGATATTGTCTTCCATAGAAGAAGGGAAAATTGTTATTACAGATAGATTCAGTGACTCAACCCTTGCCTATCAGGGCTATGGCCGCGGGATAGATATTTCTCTTATAAAATCTATTGACGGCATTGCCACAGGTGGTTTTAAACCTCATGTTACCGTACTTTTTGACCTTGATGTGGAGACAGGTTTTAAGAGGAATAGAGGAATAAATAAGATTGACAGGCTTGAGCTTGAGGATATCGAATTTCATAAAAAGGTGAGAGAAGGCTATCTAAAGATTGCAGAATTGGAACCTGACAGGGTAAAAGTTGTGGATGCAGCGACGGGTATTGAAGATGTGATGAAAGGCGTCTGGGAGATTATGTCATGGCATTTAAGGATATTATAGGTCAGGATAAGGCGATAAGAATACTGACAGGAACCTTAAAAAGAAATAGGGTTCCTTCTGCCATGCTCTTCTCTGGCGATTCAGGAATCGGCAAAAAAATTGCTGCCCGTAATTATGCCAAGACAATAAATTGTTTACAGTTAGATGGCTTTGATTGCTGCGACAAATGCATCTCTTGTAAAAAAATAGATTCCGAAACCCATCCCGATGTCTCTGTGATTGTTCCTGACAATGATGTGATTACCATAGATGCCATAAGGAAGGTAGGAGAAGCCCTCTCGTTAAAACCTTATGAAGGCGGGGAAAAAATTGTTATCATTGACGATGCCGATGTTATGAATATCAATGCCGCAAATGCTTTTTTAAAGACCCTTGAGGAGCCGCCGCCCGACAGCCTAATAATACTCGTATCCTCTAATCCGGATAAGCTGCCTGATACCATTAGGTCGAGATGTATGAATGTCAGATTTTATCCTTTGTCGGCAACTGGGTGCAAGGAGGTTATCCTAAAGAACGCAAAGGTTGATGATAAGAATATGAATTTAATTCTTAATCTCTCCATGGGCAGGCCGGGACTTGCCATATCTATGGATTTAAAAGAAGAAAAGGATCGGTTTGCAGAACTTCTAAATAATATGGCAGGAGGCGATTCAAAGGAGATGTGGGAAAACAAGGACGAAATAAAATCATGGCTCGATATGGCCATTGTTTTTTTAAGAGACATGGCGTTGAGGTTAAAATTAGGAGTTAAAAGTCAAGAGTTGTTGATATTGCCTGAATTTGCAAAATTCAAAACTCAGAACTTAGAACTCAAAACTATTTTCAATGCATATCAGGAGATGCAACAGGTAAAAAGCCTCCTTGATTTTAATTTAAATAAATCAATAACATGGAATTATGTGTCGAGCATAATAAAAAGAGTCGTTGCTCATAGTTCATGACAACGACTTTGAAGATCTGTTATAAGCTATCAGCTAAGAGCTATGAGCTAATTTGGAGGTATAAATGCCTGATATCGTCGGCGTAAGATTTAAACCTTGCGGGAAAATATACGAGTTTGAGGTGGATAAAGAAGGAGTGGAAATAAAACCAGGAGATTCGGTTATAGTTGAATCTGACTTTGGCTTGAGCATAGGCACAGTCGTCAGAGAAAAGCTTTTTGTGGAAACTCCACGCAGGGAATTAAAAAAGGTTATAAGACTTGTTACAGGGGATGACCTTAAAGCGAGCAAAGAAAACCGACAGTTAGAAAATGATGCCAGAGATTTTTGTAACGAGCGGATAACAGCGCGCGGACTGAATATGAAACTTGTTGTGGTTGAGTCAACCCTCGACAGAAAGAGGATAATATTTTATTTCACTGCTGACGGCAGAATAGACTTTAGGGAATTGGTCAAAGACCTTGCAGCGAGGTTTAAGACGAGGATCGAGATGAGGCAGATAGGAGTCAGAGATGAGGCGAGGATGATAGGAGGATTAGGCATTTGTGGCAGAGAATTGTGTTGTAGTACATTTATAACCTCTTTTGAGCCTGTGTCAATAAAAATGGCAAAAAAGCAAGAACTGGTTTTAAATGTGGGGAAACTATCCGGTTCATGCGGCAGACTCATGTGCTGCCTCAGGTACGAATATGAAGGCGACCTTGCAGGTATTATTGTTGATGAGGAGATTCCTGTTGAAGATGATGTTACTATAAATGCGGCGGAAGAGAGCATATCTTCTATTCTCTCAAGACAGGAGGATGTTCAGGTTTCTTCTATTGAGGGCGATTCAGGGCTTCAAGCGAATGAAGGCAGCACTGTTGCAGAGGCAGGCGAAAAAGTTGATACCACAGAAGGGCAGCAGGAGAAAAAGCGTAAAAAACGTTTCAGAAGGAGGCGTTTCAGAAGATGATCTCTAAGAAAACATTTTATGTCACAACGCCCATTTATTATGTAAACGACATCCCTCATATAGGCCATGCATACACTACAATAGCAGCGGATATTTTAGCTCGACATAACAGGCTTAAAGGCAATGAAGTGTTTTTCCTGACAGGCACTGACGAGCATGGTCAGAAAGTAGATAAGGCTGCTAAGGAAAAAGGAATGTCTGCTAAAGAACATGCTGATATAATGGTTGAGAATTTCAAAAGCCTCTGGGAAAAAGCTAATGTATCGAATGACGCATTTATAAGAACCACCGACTCAGAGCACATAAAGACAGTTCAGGGGCTTTTGCAGATGCTATTTGACAGGGGAGAGATAGAAAAGAGGAGCTATGCCGGATGGTACTGCGTTCCTGACGAAAGGTTCTGGACGGCGAAGGACCTGATAGAGGGCAATTGTCCGGACTGTGGAAGGCCTGTAGAGCATATAATGGAGGAGAACTATTTTTTTCTGATGTCTAAATATCAGGAGCAGCTGATAAAATATATCGAAACTAATCCTGAATATATACTCCCTGAAACACGCAAAAATGAAGTTCTCGGCTTTCTCAAAAACAACACTCTTGGAGACCTCTGTATTTCAAGGCCTAAGCAGAGGCTTACATGGGGGATCACTCTTCCGTTTGACGATAATTTTGTAACATATGTATGGTTTGATGCACTGGTAAATTATTATTCTGTAACCTTATATTTAACTCCAAACTCTGGACACCAAACTCCGAGCTCAAAGTGGTGGCCAGCAGAGCATCACATCATCGGTAAGGACATACTTACAACCCATGCTGTTTACTGGTCGACGATGCTTATTGCATTAAATCTTCCGCTGCCTAATAATATATTTGCCCACGGCTGGTGGACAGTTGACGGCAAGAAGATGTCCAAATCAATAGGCAATGTCATTGATCCTAATGAAATAGCTGATAAATACGGTGTTGACGCCTTCCGCTATTTTCTTTTCAGGGAAGTGCCGTTCGGGCTTGACGGCGATTTCTCAGAGGATGCATTAATAAGACGCATAAATACAGACCTTGCAAATGACCTCGGAAATCTTTTGAGCAGGTTTCTTACAATGGCTGAGAAATATTTTGAAGGAAAGATTGATTTGAATGTTTTTATTGATAATGAGTTTGCGAAGCACTGCATAGCAATGAGTGAAAATATTTATAAGGAAGAATATTGGGCAAGACTGCAATTCAATCTTATCCTCGAAAATATCTGGAGCGTGATAGGAGAGGCGAATAATTATACACAACGGAAAGAGCCGTGGAAGCTTGCAAAGAGCAATCTGGATGAGCTTAAGACGGTAATGTTTAGTATCTGGAATGCTCTCAGGCTTACGGCATTATCAATTTATCCATTCATGCCTGATACTGCAGAGAAGATATGGAAGCAGATAGGGCTCAGGTCTTTGACAGATGAAACAAAAGAAAACCAGACAGTATTTAATTGGAGCTGGAAGCCTGCGTATGAAATAAAGATTTCAAAGGGCGAACAGCTTTTCCCGCGTATAGATATAAAACAGATGACAGAAGACAGAACACAGAAGACAGGTAAAAAATTATTAGAAGAGGAGAAACAGAAGATGATACCTGGAGTTAAGGAATTAATTGCCATAGATGATTTCGCAAAAATTGAACTGAGAGTTGGCAGGGTAATAAGCGCAGAGAACGTCGAGAAATCTGAGAAGCTTTTAAAGCTGAAGATTGATATTGGAATCGAAGAAAGACAGATAGTTGCAGGTATTGCAAAGACGTATATTCCCGACGACCTCATAGGCAAAAAGATCGTTGTCGTTACTAATCTCAAACCCGCAAAGCTTATGGGCATTGAGTCCCACGGCATGCTTCTTGCCGCAACTGACGAAGAAGGAAGACTCTCTGTTTTGACTCTTGATAGGGAAGTGAAGCAAGGGGCGAGGGTGAAGTGACCGATACAAAAGTAAAAGACTGGCCGGAGAATGAGAGGCCGCGTGAAAGGCTTATAAAATATGGCGCTGAGAGTCTTTCGGATGCCCATCTCCTTGCCATAATCCTCAGAACCGGCAGCGGCAATAAAGGAGTTTTGAGCCTTTCGCTGGAGCTGCTGGATAAATTCAAGGGATTGAGGAATATAGATACTGCACCCATTGCTGGACTGAAATCTGTGGAAGGGCTGGGAATTGCTAAGATAGCCCAGATCAAGGCTGCCTTTGAACTGGGGAAGAGACTGATGGCTGAATCTTCAGACAGCGAACCGATATTTTCTTCAAGCCAATCCGTGTTTTCATACTTTGCCCCTCGTTTCAAGAATCTTAAGAAAGAGGTTTTTATCTGTATCCTCCTCGACGCAAAGAACAGAATGATGGAACATAAAGTTTCTGAGGGAACACTTACAAACTCGCTTATTCATCCGCGCGAGGCGTTTAAAGAGGCAATAAAAGAATCCGCAGCATCTGTTATCTTCGTTCATAACCATCCGAGTGGCGACCCGGAGCCGAGCAAAGACGATATTGCGATCACAGAACGGTTGAAGTCAGCAGGCGATATTATCGGCATAAATGTCCTTGACCATGTGATCATAGGTGATGGGAAATATATAAGCCTTAAAGAGAAGGGCGTGTTGTGATAAAATAGCTCATCTTAAATTAAGGAGGTTGCCATGCCGTTGTACGATTACAAATGCGCGAAGTGTGGGGAGACCTTTTCTCTGGTTTTGAGTATTAATGAAAAAGAGACAAAGAAAATAAAATGCCCGAAATGTAATAGCATCAGAGTAAAGCCTGTATATTCGGGATTCTTTGCCGTAACTTCTAAAAAATCATAAATTTTATCACAGGGGGATGCAATGATTAAAAGAGCGCTTATAAGTGTCTCTGACAAGAGAGGTGTTGTTGATTTTGCGAAGGAACTGGCTTCAATGGGAGTTGAAATGCTTTCCACAGGAGGGACTGCAAAGGCGCTCAGGGAGGCAGGCGTATCGGTCGTAGAAGTGTCAGATTATACGGGATTCCCTGAAATGCTTGACGGAAGATTAAAGACCCTTCATCCAAAGATACACGGCGGTCTTCTTGCGAGACGCAGCCACGCAAAAGACATGGAAGATATAAGGAAGCATGACATCAAGCTTATAGATATGGTTGTTGTGAATCTCTACCCATTTGAAGAGACTGTCTCCAAGCCTAATGTTACCTTTGAAGATGCTATCGAAAACATAGATATTGGAGGGCCTACCATGCTCAGGGCTGCATCAAAGAATTTTCAGAATGTGGCTGTTGTAGTAGACCCTGACGACTATTCAAAGATAATAGAGGAGATAAAGTCTTCAAAGGGAGAACTTAGCAAAGAGACAAAGCTCAATCTTGCTAAAAAGGTCTTTGCGCATACCTCCAGATACGATACACTTATTGCTGACTATCTTACAGGCGTTGTAGAAAAAGAACCCTCATTCCCTGAATATCTTACAACCTCTATGAAGAGGGTTTCTGTCCTGAGATATGGCGAGAATCCTCAGCAAAAGGCTGCAATTTATAAAGAGAGGACAGGGGGGCTTTCACTTCCGGATGCAAAGGTGCTTCAGGGAAAAGAGATGTCGTTTAACAATTACCTCGATACACACTCCGCCCTTATGCTCGCATTGGAGTTCGATAAAAAGGCATGTGCTGTCATAAAACATAATAACCCGTGTGGGGTCGCTGTGGGCGAATCGCCTGCAGACGCATACAAGAAAGCTGTAAAGACAGACCCTGTCTCTGCGTTTGGGGGAGTTGTTGCGTTCAACACAGAGGTGGACAGGGACGCTGTAAAGGAGATGGTGGATTTATTCCTTGAGGTGGTCATAGCACCGTCTTTTACAAAGGATGCGCTTGAGATTTTCTCAAAGAAGCCGAATGTAAGGCTGCTTGAGCTTCCAGATATGCTGAACAAAAAACAGGCTGCGTCATGGGATATGAAGAGGATTGCAGGGGGACTGCTCCTTCAGGGATGGGACTATTCGGATGAAGATATAATGGCGCTCAAGGCAGTGACAAAAAGACAACCCACAAAAGATGAGCTTGAAGCCCTGTCTTTTTCATGGAAGGTCTGCAAGCATGTCAAGTCTAACGCCATAGTGTATGCATTTAGGGACAGGACAGTAGGCATAGGCATAGGCCAGACGAGCAGGGTTTATTCCGCAAAGATAGGCGCAATAAACGCATGCGAATCTGTAAAAGGCTCTGTTGTAGCATCAGATGGATTCTTCCCTTTCAGGGACGGAATCGATGTGCTTGCAGAAACAGGGGTTACTGCCATTGTTCAGCCGGGAGGCTCATTGAAAGACTCAGAAGTCGTACAGGCTGCTGATGAATATAATATGGCTATGATAATTACAGGAGCAAGACATTTCAGGCATTAAAAGCAAGGAGGCGATGTAAGTCATGAGGTCTCTTAAAGATATAAAGCTGCATTATAATTTCACTGTTGAAGATGAAAAAAGGCTTGCATCCCTGAGGGATGTTATGACAGAAAATGCCGATAAGGCTATGGATGCCCTCCATTCATGGATACTCCAGACAAAAGAGACCGCTGCATTCTTCACAGAAGAAAGCAGAAAGCGGCATGTCTTTGATTCTCAGAAAAAATGGTTTCTGGACCTGTTCGCGGGCAGCTATGATAACAGATATTATGAAAGGCTGATAGGGATAGGCCAGGCGCATGTGAGGAAGCTCGTGGATGCCCATTACATGAACCGGGCTATAAACATAGTGAGGAATTTCTGCATAGGAATTTTAAGCAGACATATTGAAAATCCTGAGGAGCAGGCAAGCGTGCTGATATCTATTGAAAAGATACTGGATATAAATCTGGATATAATCACCTCGTCTTATATAGAAGAGGAACTGAGGACATATTCCCCTGCATACAGGGTTAAAAATGCCTTGTTGATTTTTTCAGAACGTTTTTCACAGGCTATGAACCTTGTGCTTGTGCTCGCTTTGATTGGCTTAACCGTGGGTGTTATTGGTCTGTTCATATCTGATGTTTATAGGTTGATGACGGGAAGCCTTGAACACGGCATTGTAACAGCTCTGGGCTCATTGCTGATACTGTGGGTGGTTATAGAGCTTATGAATACAGAGATTTCGCACCTTAAGGGCGGGAAATTCCATATAAGCGTTTTTGTCGGCGTAGCCCTTGTAACTATAATCAGGGAGACGATGATCGCTACCCTTAAACACGAAGGACCGGAAACTATATATTACCTTATTGCAGCTATACTCGTTATCGGCGTTGTTTACTGGCTTATAAAGAAAACCGAGGAGAGAGGCCGATGAAAGTTCTTGTTGTAGGAGGCGGAGGCAGGGAACATGCCATTGTGTGGAAGCTTTCTCAATCGAGGCATGTAGATAAAATTTACTGCACCCCTGGAAATGCAGGTATTGCTGAAATCGCAGAGTGCATAGATATGGATTCATCTGACTTCAGCGCGCTTTTAGATTTTGTGAAGTATGAATGGATAGACCTTACCATCGTAGGGCCTGAAGATCCGCTGTCAAAAGGGATTGTGGATATATTTGAAAAAGAGGGGAGAAGGATTTTGGGCCCCACTAAGGCAGCAGCGCAGCTTGAGGCGAGCAAGGTCTTTTCAAAGGAGTTTATGAAGAGACATCGCATTCCTACGGCAGAATACAAGGTTTTCACATCGTATGTTCATGCTGCAGATTATGTGAGGATGAAAGGAGCGCCAATTGTTGTAAAGGCTGACGGACTTGCCGCAGGAAAAGGAGTTATCGTAGCTTCGACAGTTGATGAAGCTATGGATGCTTTGAAGCTTATAATGAAGAACAAGGCATTCGGAGACGCAGGCAACAAGGTTGTAGTGGAAGAATGTCTTCAGGGAGAAGAAGCATCATTCATGGTATTTACAGATGGAAAGACTATTGCGCCGATGGTCAGTTCTCAGGACCATAAAAGGGTCTTTGATAATGACAAAGGCCCTAACACCGGCGGCATGGGGGCATACAGCCCTGCTCCTGTAATTACTGATGAACTTGAGTCCATTGTTATGAAAAAAGTAATGAACCCTGTGATTAAAGGACTTAAAAGCGAAGGCATAAAGTATAAGGGCATATTGTATGCAGGACTTATGATTCACAAGGACAAGCCGTATGTTCTTGAGTTCAACTGCAGGCTGGGAGACCCTGAGACGCAGCCGGTGCTTTCAAGGCTTGAGACTGACCTGCTTGATATTTCGATGGCTATAACGGACGAGAAGCTCTCTGGTATTAATATTCAATGGAAGGAAGAGGCATCAGTGTGCGTTGTTATTGCATCAAGCGGCTATCCCGGCAAATATGAAAAGGGCAGGACTATCAAAGGGCTCGATGATGCAAAAAAGATAAAAGATGTAATGGTATTCCACGCAGGAACAGCATTCAATAATAATGAGATTGTTACAAACGGCGGAAGAGTGCTCGGAGTCACCGGAACCGGCAAAGACATAAAGGCTGCGAAGAAAAAGGCATACGAAGCAATTGAAAAGATCCATTTTGACGGTATGCATTACAGAAAAGATATTGCGGACAAGGCGCTTAATTAAGGAATGAAGGTTCATTTAGATTGTTTTCCCTGTTTTTTAAAGCAGACACTTATTGCAGCAAGGCTTGGCACAAAGGACGATTCTTTCCAGTCTAAGATTATAAAAGGCGTGCTTGATGAAATAGGCGCAACAGATATGTCACAGCCTCCTGCTTATTCCACAACCTTTTTGCACAGGAAAATAAGGAAGCTGCTCGGCAAAGACCCTTTCAAAGATATAAAGTCTGAGTATAATCAGGTAGCATTGAAACTATACCCCGAACTCAGGAAAATGGTGGATAAGAGTCCTGATCCATTGTGGATGCATCGAGGCTTGCCATTGCAGGAAATGTCATAGATTTTGGCATATTCACATCAGTTGATATTATAGGGACTGTCGAAAGGGCTTTAAGCAGTCATATTACTGTTGATGAATATTCATCATTCAAAAGTACCGTAAATGAAAATTCAGAAATCCTTTATCTGCTCGATAACTCTGGTGAGATAGTATTTGACAAGCTTTTGATAGAGCTTCTGACAGGCATGGGCAAAAGGGTTAAGGCAGTTGTAAAGGGACAGGCTGTGCTGAATGACTCTACAATGCAGGATGCAAAAGAAATAGGGCTTGACGATGTTTGTGAGATTATAGACAATGGTTCTGACTGTATCGGCACCATTCTGGAGTTTACATCCCCTGAATTCAGGCAGGAATTTGACAGTTCGAGGTTTGTCATAAGCAAGGGACAGGGAAATTTCGAGACATTATGCAATACTCCGTATGCAGAAGGCAGAGAGGTGTATTTCCTGTTTCAGTCAAAATGCGATGTGGTCTCGAGGGAGCTTGGAATTTCAAAGGGGCCTATGCTTTTAATGGGAGCAGGAGGGAGATGAAAGAGATTATAAAAGCTTATTGGATAATAAAAAAACTTAAGCCTTTGAAATCTTGACATTTAGGCATATTTGAAATTAAGATACCATTCAGTTTTTTAGAGGGAGGATTCTGTGGAAGCGCCTGCATTTTTACATATGCTAATGCCAGAAGTTCCGCCTTATGTCTCGTATTCGTGGCTTGCAATGGCTATTCTAATAGGCACTGCCTTTATTGTGAAGAACAAACTGAGCCTTATCCCCTCAGGCTTGCAAAACTTTATGGAGGTTGTTGCAGATTTTGCATTGACTCTCTCGCGAAGCAATATAGGTCATCACTGGGGAGATAAGTTTTATCCCTTAATCGGGACTATCTTTGTTTATATTCTGACATGCAATCTTATGGGTCTAATACCCGGCTTTGATGCCCCTACAGGTAATATAAATACGACTGCCTCAATGGCAGTGCCTGTATTTTTTATTTACCAGTTTTATGGAATCAAGGTTCACGGGGTAAAATATTTAAACCACTTTGTCGGTCCGATGAGATCAATATATGCCTTGCCTCTTATGATAATGATGTTTTTTATAGAGGTTATTGGTCATCTTGTCAGGCCTGTTACATTGTCTGTCAGGCTTTTTGGCAACATGATGGCAAAGCATATGCTTTTGATAATACTTGGTTTATTAGTGCCTGCTATTGTGCCAGTTGCCATACTCGGACTTGGAGTGCTTGTAAGCGTTATTCAGGCATATGTCTTTGCACTGCTGGCAACACTATACATTGCCGGCGCAGTTGAAGAAGCACATTAATGATATTTTAAGGAAAGGAGGAGGTGACAAATGAGAAGACTGCTTTCATTAACTTTATTAGCTTTTCTTATGCTTATGCTATTCGCTCCATTTGCCTTTGCTGAAGAGGCAGCATCTGCTGTAGCAAATGATGCGAAGCTCCGCTATTATGGAATGGCAGTTTTAGGCTCTGGTCTTGCAATCGGTCTCGCTGCGCTTGGAACAGGAATTGGTCAGGGTATTGGTTTAAGAGGCGCCACAGAAGGCGTAGCAAGAAATCCAGGAGCGTCTGGAAAGATAACAACAACTTTGATCATCGGTCTTGCGATGATTGAGTCCCTTGCTATCTATGCGCTTGTTGTTGTTCTTATCGTTCTTTTTGCAAATCCTTTCAAACTTTAATTCAATTATTTTTTCCAGAGAAAGGGGATGTTGTAAGACATCCCCTTTCTATTTAGTTTTCTCAGCATCTCTGTAAAATGATGATTTATATATTTCAGGCTGGAATGACGAAAGCCTTAATATTTTACAATCGGGGAATCTCTTTAATATCTCTTCTTCCGAAACGCGCTGGTCATATCCAAGAGCTATAACATCAGGCTCTATCTCCTCAAGTATCTGAAATAGGTCTGTGTCAAGATTCCCCAGCACAACAATGTCAGGGATGCCGGTATCTTCAACTTTATTCCTTCTTTCCCTTTCATTGTCTGTTGGCAGGAACCCCTTTATCCTCTTGACAGTCTCATCGCGCGCTACAATTACAATAAGCTCATCGCCGAGTAACTTTGCCTGTCTCAAGAAATCTATATGTCCCGGATGGAGGTGATCAAATGTGCCTGCGCAGACTACCTTTTTCTTCATGAATTAAATGATACCAGAATGCTGAATCCTTGACAATCTTTGTTTGGGGATGCTATTTTAAACCGAAAGTTTTTAGATTTTTACTCTTTTGCTAACAACTAATCACTAATAACTATTTGTTAAAATTTTACTTGGGGCTGTAGCTCAGTTGGGAGAGCGCTTGAATGGCATTCAAGAGGTCGTCGGTTCGATCCCGATCAGCTCCACCATAACGAATTTGAGGAATGTTTCGCCTCGCTCGGGGCTTCGCCCCTCGCTTCGGCAGGCATTTCGGCAAGATAATTCC
>JASEGS010000034.1 GCA_030017995.1 Thermodesulfovibrionales bacterium | reverse complement strand
GAGGCTATGGCAGCCTAACTTAACTGGAGTGTCCGTGAAAACGGGGGAATATCAGTTACCTGAAAACCAAATTCCTTTGCGTATATCAACAGAAAAGAGTAACTGAAAGAACCAAGCGCAAAAAAAGAACTTAACAGGAGGAATAATTTAAAATTCTTATCTAAATCTTTCAGAGCAAGTCCGTTGTAGATTCTAACATCTGCTAGCTTTCTTTCTTTTATCAAAGAGAAAATTAATAACGCACCAATTGCAGATGGTATCGCTGCCAATAAAAACAAATTTCTATATCCCAATAATCCAAAAAATAAAATGCAACCTATAATACCGCATACAGCACCAAGATTATCCATAGCTCGAAGCAATCCGAAATTCTTACCCCTATTCTCTTTTGTGGAAATATCAGCAATAATAGCATCTCTGGGTGCACTCCTTATTTTCCCTGCTCTATCTAAAATTCTAAATGGAATCAAATGCTGCCAAACCGAAGATATTGCATAGCCAACTCTTGATAACGATCCAAACAGATAACCTACCCAGATGAAAACCTTTCTTTTTCTTATTCTGTCAGAGATGTAACCAGAGGCTGCTTGCGATACCGAAACAATTGCTTCACCTAATCCGTCTATAAACCCAAGAACAGCCATATTTGCACCCAAAACAGATGTTACAAATAATGGCCAGATAGGATAAATCATATCAGAGCCCAAATCATTTAAAAATGAAGCTAATGCAAATGTCCTAACTGTTTTTTTTGCCTTCTTTTTGTCCATAATAATTACCTATCTCAAATACTTTAATTATTTTTGTGTTTTATTTTATCGCCCCGAAGCCGATTTCGTCTAACGGGTTGCCCGGGTTCCCGAAGTGTCCCGAAGGGACATTTGGGCATCTGACGGGAAACCGGCAGATAGGCGGCGTCGCTGAGCGAGCCGCCGTGCCCTCGGGAATACGGGCAACCCGATAGGGCGGTCGAGCAAAGCGATGACCGCCCTATCTACTTCATATCCGCAACTATTGCGTATACACCGCCAATTTGGAGGGATAGACGCAATGCGGATATTTTTACTCTGGGCGAAAACCCAGCTTTCCCCTCTTTATTGACAAATATTGTCAGCTTCAACCTCCTTTCTTCAAATTTAAAGTGTCTAAAGGACTCTTTATCTTTCCTAAACTCTTTGTGCTCACATGAGTGTAAATCTCAGTTGTTTTACTATGGGCGTGGCCTAACAGTTCCTGAATATCTAAAAAGCTCCAGTGTTTCTCTTCTGGATGCCATCTGTGTCCGGAGATAGTTTTGACCCTTTCAATAAATAGAGGGTTGTAATGGAATGCAACTGCTATTCTGCCTGAAATATCCTTACTTAAAGTTATCCCCACTCCCATAAATAACTTATATCATAGGATTTTGCCTATTGCAAGGATATTTAAACTTCTTGATATAATTAAGGCTTCACAAAAAATGTTACCCTATCACCATCGAAGGCATTATGCCTATGATTAGGACCATCAGGACTGTTATCAATATTGCAAGGCTGAGGGACGGAGATAGATGTATTGCTGCTTCTTGTTTCATCTCCTTCATGTACATGTTCATTACTACTCTAAGATAGTAATATGCAGATATGGCGCTGAACATCACTGCTATTATCACAAGCCATGTGTATCCAGCTTTTATGACTGCTGTAAAGAGGTTGAATTTGGCAATAAAACCTGCTGTCGGCGGTATGCCTGTAAGGGAGAACATAAACACCAGCATCAGCGCCGCTACAAGTGGACGGTTTTTTGCGAGCCCTTCATAATCACTGAGTTCCTCCCCTCTGTCAAGGATTATGACTATGGCAAAGGCGCCTATGTTCATGAATGCATAGATGAATAGGTATGTCATCATAGCGTTAAGCCCCTCAGTTGTCCCGGCTATTATCCCCAAAAGGATATATCCAGCATGGGCTATAGAGGAATAGGCCAGCATCCTCTTTATATTTGTTTGAACAATAGCAAGGATATTTCCAACTGCCATTGTAAGTATTGCTATTCCTATGAGTATAGTCGTCCAGTCTGTCTGTATATTTTGAAATGCTGTATAGAAGACTCTGCCAATTACTGCAAAACCTGCTGCCTTTGGCCCCACTGACATAAATGCGGTTATTGATGTTGGCGCTCCTTCATATACATCAGGAGCCCACATGTGAAACGGAGCTGCTGCTATCTTGAATAAAAATGCCACTGCAATGAGTATCATGCTTAAAAGCAATGTTGTCGTTACTCCTGTAGCCTTCAAGTGCTCTGCTATTTTGTATATGTCTGTTGTTGTTGTCATTCCGTAAAGAAGAGATATTCCATAGAGAAGCAGCGCTGAAGAAAATCCGCCAAGCAGGAAATACTTTATTGCCGCTTCATTAGATTTGACATCATGCCTCTTTATCCCTGCAAGTATATATGTGCTCAAAGCCATTAGCTCCAGTCCAAGATAAAGTATTATCAGATCCTTTGCCGATGCCATAAGCATCATGCCTGCTGTAGCAAATAAAAGCAGGCTGTAATACTCTCCATATTCCGCCTTCTGTCTCTGTATGTATCTGAGTGATATGAGTATAGTGAGTATAAGGTTTATTATGAATATGAACTTGAAGAATATGCTGTAACTATCGCTGATGAACATGCCGCCAAATGTCTCTCCCATGCTTGCAGGCATGATATACATGACCGCAGCCGCTGCAAGGATTCCAATAAATGCGAGTACGCCTTTATTTTTGAATATGAGCTCCAATATCAGCAGCGCTGTTGCTGAAAGTGTCATTATGATTTCTGGCGTAACTGGTCTCAGATCAGGGAACGGTATGTTCATTATTTTATCACCTCTGTTGTTATAAATAGTTTATATACACATGGCAGACAGGTTCATGCCTTTATAATCGACAACGTCTTATTATCCATATGTCCTGCCTTTTTTTCTGCTTAATGTAATCTTTTACCGATTATTCCGTAAAAGGTTCTCTTTATAAGGTGTCGTATAAAGTCATTCACCTGCCAACCATGTGTATTTGAAACGCTCCGGCTGTATTTACCCTATTTATAAGGTTTTGCACTGATGCGTCCATAAAGCTCAGGAAGGTGTTGGGATATATGCCAATCCAGAGCACAAGCACAATTAACGGGACTAATGTGAGTATTTCCCTGATGTCCATGTCTGGATGTCCCTGTATTTTGGGATTTGTCTCCATGAAGAATACTCTCTGGTACAGCCATAGCATGTATGCTGCGCCTATAATTACTCCTGTTGCTGAAAGGACCCCGAGTGTCTTTGATGCTGTGAATCCTCCGAGGATTATAAGGAATTCTCCGATGAATCCGTTTGTCACGGGCAGCCCTATGGATGCCAGTGTAAATACCATAAAGAACGCTGCATACACAGGCATTACTGTGGCTGTGCCTCCATAATCAGCTATCTGCCTTGTGTGTGTCCTGTCATAGATTATCCCCACACATAAAAACAGCGCCCCTGTTACTATCCCATGGTTTATCATCTGTAGTATGCCGCCCTGTATGCCTTGAATATTCAATGCAAAAATTCCGAGAGTGACAAACCCCATATGGCTTACTGATGAGTATGCTATAAGTCTCTTTAAGTCTGTCTGTCCAAGGCAGATTACCCCTCCGTATATTATTGCTATGACAGATAGTATCATCATTGCAGGCGCCATTGCCTTTGCTGCTTCTGGAAATAAAGGCATGCTGAATCTCAGAAATCCATAAGCTCCCATCTTTATAAGTATGCCTGCAAGAATAACGCTTCCTGCTGTGGGCGCTTCTGTATGCGCATCAGGCAGCCATGTATGCACAGGCCACATAGGGACTTTAACTGCAAAGGCTGCAAAGAATGCCCAGAACAATATTAACTGAAGGTTATACGGATAGTTCGTTGACATCATCTGAAGTATGTCGAATGATTTTCCTGTGTTTATGTAGAGGACTATTATCCCGACCAGCATTAATACACTTCCCACAAGCGTATACAGGAAAAACTTTATTGCTGCATATACCCTGTTAGGGCCTCCCCACACACCAATGAGAAGGAACATGGGTATAAGCATCGCCTCCCAAAATATATAGAATAAAAACAGGTCAAGGCTGCAGAATACTCCTATCATTGAGCCCTCTATCAGAAGAAGTGCTGCGTAGAATTCCTTTGTCTTTTCTTTAATGGTCTTCCATGAAATCGTTACGCAGAGGACTGTAAGGAGAGTTGATAATAACACGAACAGCACGCTTATGCCGTCTATGCCGAGGGCATATTTGATCCCCCATGACGGCACCCATTCATATGTCTCTGCAAACTGCATCTTTGCTGTTGTTTTATCAAAGCTGCTGAATAAGGGGATGCTCAATATAAATGTAACAAGGCTTACAAACAACGCAGTCCATTTAATCAATGCCTCGCTTGCTCTCTTTAACAAGAATATCAGCAATGCCCCTATTATGGGCAGGAATATGACTGTGCTGAGTATGGGGTAGCCTATTTGCATTAAGCCTCCTTAAATCTGAGAGAAAGGATATAGTATTTGAGCGGCTTTTTTCGCTGGACAGGGAGGACAAGGAAGTCCTCGCAAGCGAAAACCTCGGAGGAAGGCATGGATGCCTTCCGAGAATGAGCGAAAATGCTATATCCTTCCTCTTTAATCACTTATCATCTTCCTGCTGCTATCAACACCAATGCCAGTATCACAAAAAGCCCCAATGCCATCCCCAGACCATAATGCTGCAACTGACCTGTCTGGAGTTTTCTTAACCTCTCGCTAAAGTTCCTTATTGCCTGTGGCACTCCGTTAACAATGCCCTCTATAATCTTTCCGTCTGTTACTGCAACGAGTATGCTGTTTGCAAGCCACTTCATAGGCCTAACTATAATGAAGTCATAGAGTTCGTCCACATAGTATTTATTCCAGAGTGTTATATATATCCTCTTGAATTTCTTTGCGAGATTTTTTGGCATCTCTGGTTTCAATGAGTAGAATATCCATGATATGAATATACCCCCTATTGCTGCTGCAATGGATATTCCCATTACCATAAATTCTTCTTCATGTCCTGCTGTTACATGAGGATGTCCTAATACAGGCTCAAAGAAATGGGCTATTGCATTGCTTCCTCCAAGTGCTGCAGGTATTCCAAACCATCCTGCTGATATTGCACCTATGGCAAGTATGATTAAAGGAATAGTCATCACCTTTGGGGATTCATGCAAATGATGCTCCTGCTCATGCGTCCCTCTGAATTTACCGTGAAATGCCAGAAAGATTATCCTGAAGCTGTAAAAGGCTGTCAGCGCTGCAACGACTGTTCCCATTGCCCACACAATCTTACCAACCATTCCATGATTATATGCAAGCCACAATATTTCATCTTTACTGAAGAATCCTGCCAGTCCGGGAATCCCTGCTATGCTCAAAGATGCTATAAGGAATGTTATATATGTAATTGGCATATGCTTCTTTAGTCCGCCCATTTTCTGAACATCCAACTCACCTGCCATAGCGTGCATCACTGATCCGGCGCCGAGGAATAACAGAGCCTTAAAGTATGCGTGTGTATAAAGATGGAATATTCCAGCGCCGTATGCTCCAACTCCGCATGCTAAAAACATATAGCCCAACTGGCTTACTGTAGAATAAGCGACTATCCTCTTTATATCGTTCTGAACAAGCGCTATAGTTGCTGCGAAAAGACTCGTTATTGCGCCTGTCAGTGCAACTACATTCATCGCCACCTCTGATAGGCTGAACAATGGGTTGAACCTTGCAACCATGAATACGCCTGCTGTGACCATTGTTGCTGCATGGATCAGGGCGCTGACAGGCGTAGGTCCTTCCATTGCATCCGGAAGCCAGACATGCAGCGGTATCTGGGCTGATTTACCCACTGCTCCACAGAATAAAAGCAAAGCAATTAATGTTATAAGGTCAACATTGTAACCGAGTATGTTTATGGTCTGTCCTGTAAGAGTGCCCACCTTTGAGAATATGTCTGAATAATGAACAGTGCCGAGCATAAGGAATATCATGATAACCCCGAGGCCAAATCCAAAATCTCCAAAACGGTTTACGATAAATGCCTTTTTACCCGCATCAGCAGCGGACTTCTTTTCATACCAGAATCCTATAAGAAAGTAAGAGCATAATCCCACTGCCTCCCATCCGAAATAAAGCTGCAGGAGGTTATTGCCCATTACAAGCATAAGCATTGAGAATGTAAAGAGGCTAAGGTATGCAAAGAATCTGTAATATCCTTTATCTCCATGCATATAGCCTACGGAGTATATATGAACAAGCAGGCTTACGCTTGTCACCACGATAAGCATTATTGCTGTAAGCTGGTCTATTAAAAATCCGATTGTCACCCTGAAGTTGCCTGATACTATCCAGTTGTATACATCGTAATTGATGATCTTTCCGTTCAAGACTTCCGTGAATGTGCTTGCTGATATGACAAAAGAGCCCAATACCGCGAGGATGGACACCCAATGTGCCTTCTCTTTGATTATCCCCTTCCCAAATACAATGTTAATTGTGAAGGCTATGAGCGGTAACAGCGGGATTAATAGATATTTGTCCATTTTTTGCTCCGTAAAAATTTGAAATTCGAAATTTGAAATTCGAAATTCCGGATCATCCCTTCATCTCCATTATCTCATCAGTATGCACTGCTGCCTTGTTCTTAAATAATGCCACAAGTATTGCCAGCCCTATGGCTGCCTCTGCTGCTGCCACTGTGATGATAAAAAAAACAAACACCTGCCCTCTCAGATCCTGAAGATAATGGCTGAAAGCAACAAGGCTTATGTTTACGGAGTTCAACATTAACTCAATAGACATAAGCATAATAAGAATGTTCTTCCTGACGATAAAACCAACCATGCCTATCACAAATATTACAGCGCTCAATCCTATATACCAATTTAACGGGACCATCTATCCTCCATGTTATTCATAAGTTAAGCTAAAGACAGGCAGGATATGGTATTTAAGCGGCTTTTTTCGCTGAACAGCGAGAACATGGAGGTTCTCGCAAGCGAAAACCTCGGAGACTGGCTCGGATGCCAGTGGAGAATGAGCGAAAATGATATATCCTTCCTGTCTGAACATGCTAACCTCTTTTTTTCGCCAGTACTATCGCCCCAACTATTGCTATCAGTAATATAAGCGACGCTATTTCAAATGGGAACAGATACTCTGTATATAAAACCTTGCCGAGCGCCTTTGTGTGTGTCTCTGCTTTTATTGCTTCTATGCTGAATTGCCCGGCAGGCCCTTGTATGAGTTTGCTTGTTGTGAAATATATAAGCATTAATATCGACAACCCCAGCGCCACTCCTATCGGCCACTCACCTATGAATCTCTCTGCTGTAATCTCTACTTTAATGTTGAGCATCATTATTACAAACAGAAACAAAACCAATATAGCGCCTGCATATAATATGACCTGCACTGCTGCAAGAAATTCTGCATTCAAAAAAAGATATAAGCCTGCTATATGGAAAAACAACACAAGCATCCACAGGACACTGTGAACAGGATTCCTGCGAGTGATAACCAGCAGCGACAATGCCACCATGATAACTGCAAAATATCCAAAAAAGAGTTTAGACAACATCTCTATCCCTCGCTATTTATCTTCTTAAATATTGCCTGATTTCCCGACGCTGAAAAATCAGAGCTTAGAGGATGCCAGAACTTCTCAAAATATTCGTTTCCCTTTTTGCCAGCCATAAATCTATCCCAGTTTGAAAGGAGTTTTTCTTTCCCCATATAGAGATCATCCCTTGTATAAGCCGCATATTCAAAGTGGTCTGTAAGGACTACGGCTCTAAAAGGACATGCCTCAACACAGAATGCGCAATACACGCACCTTGATACCTCTATCTCATATCTGTCCACAATCTTTTCATGGCTGACTCCCTCGCTTGTATAGACATGGATGCACTGCGATGGGCAGATAGCAGCGCAAAGCCCGCATCCAACACACCTTGCTGTACCGTCCTCTTTCCTTACAAGGGCATGCAATCCCCTGAAACCGGGAAAAGGCTCTCTTTTCTCTTCGGGATATTGTCTGGTCACGGCATGAGTAAACATCATTTTCAATGTCAACGCCATGCCCTTCAGTATCTCGATCAGAAAGATCTTCTTTGCTAAACCCTTTATCGTCATCCTTTCAACTCCCTTAACTCCTCAACTCTTAACTCATAAACTTCACTATCGCTGTCACCACTATATTCGCCAATGCCAATGGTATTAACACCTTCCATCCCAATGCCATCAATTGGTCGTATCTGTATCTCGGCAAAGTGGCCCTTATCCAATAATATAAAAATATGTGAAAATAAACCTTACCGACAAACCATACAATACCAGGAACCATCTTAATTGCCGGAACCGCGTTTGTTATTACAGGAGGCATCGTCCATCCTCCCCAGAAACATACCACTGCTATACTGGACATTATTATCATTCCCATATATTCTGCTGCATAAAAAAGAGCAAACCTCATCCCGCTATACTCTACAAAATATCCAGCCACAAGTTCGCTCTCTGCTTCCGGCAGATCAAAAGGCGCCCTGTTGGTTTCTGCAAAAGCAGCTACTAAAAAGACAAAATAGGCTATAAATTGAGGTATCAGATACATACCGTGCCAGTGCTGCTGCTGCGCCTTCACTATATCGTTAAGGCTGAGAGAGCCTGCCATTATCATCACTCCCACAAGGCTTAATCCAATTGCTATTTCATAACTTATGACCTGTGCAGATGACCTCAAGCCGCCTAAAAATGAATACTTCGAGTTTGATGACCATCCAGACATTACTATTCCATACGCCCCAAGAGACGACATGGCTAATATATATAAAAGCCCTATATTTATATCTGCTATTACAAATCCCTCAAAGAATGGTATAACTGCGAGGGAACTCAAAGCAGCAAAAACCGGTATTATAGGCGCTATTTTGAATACAGGCTTGTCCGCCCCGTCAGGCACTATATCCTCTTTGAAGAAGAGTTTTATGCCATCTGCAATAGGCTGAAGGATACCGTGCGGCCCTACTCTCATAGGTCCAAGCCTCACCTGCATATGGCCTATTACCTTCCTCTCGAAATATGTGGCATACGCCACATGGAGCATAGTAATTCCTACGACAACAGCTATCTTGACAATGATAATCAAGATGTTCAATGCAAGGCTTCCCTGCATTCCGATCAAGCCGTCAAATAAGCCAAATATATTCAAGACCGCGCCTCCGCTTTCTTTAACTTAACCTCGTTCCCATCCAGTACAGGACACTTAAGAACAGGGTTCAATTTCCACTGCATAATATTGAATATCCCTTTGCCCTCAAAGTTATTGGGGATCATGACAACATTTTCAGGAATGTCCTCATCTATTTTTACAGCCATTTCAATGCTCCCTGCGTCAGTGGAGATATTGAGATAATCGCCTTCAGAAACAGACAATCTGTCAGCCAGCGCCCTATTGACCCTGCTGCAAGGTTCTGGTGATATGCTGCTAATTGCTGCTGATTTCCTGCTCAGGCTGTCAGGATGGAAAAGCTCCTTATCAAAAACAGCATAAACCCTATCTTTTGCCGGTTTTTTTAGCAGAGACCCAATATCAGGCACATCCATGCCTTCAAGGCTTACGCCGTGTCTTAAAGGCTCGCCCTTGTATGGCCAAATGCACTCATCGCCTGAGATATCATTGTAAGTAATGTCTTTATGAAGGGGCGATACCCTCGCTATCTCTGAAAGTATATCTTCTAAACCTTTATATCCCATATCAAAACTTAGCATCTTGCTGATTTCTGATATTATCCTCCAGTCCTCCAAACCATCGCCTTCTACAGCTTTCCCCATGAACTGCATTCTCCTTTCAAGATTTGTATAAGAGCCTTTCCTCTCAAGCCATGAAAGGGAGGGAAGGACTACATGAGCAAGTCCTGCGGTCTCTGTCATCAAGCTGTCCTGCACAATTAACAGCTCAAGATTGGAAAAAGCCTTCCCTACATAATTACTATCAGGGATATTGGATAACACATTTTCTCCTATGATCTGAATAGCCTTTATCTTACCTGTATAAGCATTTTCAATTATCCCCGAAAGACTCAGACCATGAGTAGAAGATATATTAAGTCCGACAATCTCTTCGTATCTCTTTTTGAAACTCTCTATTTCAATAGGCCTTCCGCCCGGAAGCATATCCGGCAAACACCCCATATCAACAAGCCCCTGTTCATTGGGGAATTCTGATAAGAGATAGACCCTTCCATTTATCAGATACATGATTGCACTGAGCAGCAATAGATTTATATGACCATCTGTCCTTTGTAAAATGTCTTTTCCTATGACGATTGACGGATTGGTCATATTAGAGAGCATATTGACTGCGCTTGCTATATTGTCCGTGGGCAATCCGCAAATATCCTCCACCTCTTTCATGGATAGGGCAGAGATATTGTTGATCAAGCGTTCAAATGAGGAATTCCCGCCCAAAAACTGTTTCTTTACCTTTAATTCTGAAAGCAATGATACAAGAAGCGCTGTCTCAGTAAACGGATTCGGTTTTAACATGCAAGTGGCAAACCTCTTAAGCCCCGGTGTATCACCTACAGTTATGACCGGGATGCCCTGCTGATACGCCGCTCTGATCTGAAGCCCTAAAATAGGGTTTATTGATGTTGGGTCTCCTCCAACAACAAAAATACCATCAGAATTAGATATGCCTTGAATAGAGTTTGCTGTCACACCTTGTCCGAAAATCCTCTCAAAAAACCTCTGGGCTGGCGCATAGGAAAAATTTGCTATTGAATCTATATTGTTGCTGCCCAGCACCCCTCTTATAAACTTTTGGAATATATATATGTCCTCATTGGCACATCTTCCGCCTGCAATGCCTGCAATGGCTTCGCTTCCATATCTCTCCTTAATATCCCTAAGCCTGTCCGCCGCATATTTAAACGCCTCGCTCCATGTAACCTGCTGCAACTCTCCGTTTCTTCTTATTAATGGGGTCTTAAGTCTTGCAGAGCTGTTGACATAATCATATCCAAAACGCCCTCTGACACATAAAAGTCCTTTATTTAAACCCTTGCCCATCTCTGGAACAACCCTGACGAGAGAGTCTCCTTTGACCTGAGCAGTAACAGAACACCCAACCCCGCAATAAGAACATATGGTATTAATGTTCTTGTCAATATACCATGGCCTGTACTTATGCTTGTACATCCTGGACATAATAGCGCCAACAGGACACACACTCAGACAGTTGCCGCAGTATTCACAATCATACCTCTTGCCTGAGAATGGCTCAACAAAGGTCTTGCTTGTCCTGTTCACCATGGATATGGCTGAGGCGCCTTGAACCTTATCACACATCCTCACACATCTGGTGCAGGATATACATCTCTCCATATTCCTGACTATCACCGGATCATCATAGCTCTCTGGGTGAGTCCTTTTGCCTTCAGCAAAACGGCCTGTAGTCGGGCCATACTTTGCTGCCAGATCCTGCAAATCACATTCGCCTGCCTTATCGCAATAGGGGCAGTCAAGGGGATGGTTTATAAGAAGGAACTCCAGCATTGCCTTTCTGGCATTAACAACTCTCTCTGTTTCGCTATGAACCACCATTCCGTCTGTTATGTAGATAGTGCATGATGTCTGAAGCTTGGGTATCTTTTCTATTTCAACAAGACAGAGCCTGCACCCCCCAAAGGCCTCCAGCGTTTCATGATGGCAAAGGGTCGGTATCTTGATGCCCGCACTCCTCGCAGCCTCAAGGACCGTAACCTGTTTCTCGAGGGTTATTTTCTTTCCATTTATAGTTACAGTAATCATAAAAATTCAAAAATCAAAAACTTTGCATTTTAAATTTTAATTTTTGATTCAAACTCTCCTCTAAAATGTTTTATAAAATTCTGCACAACTGTGGCAGCGCCGTCTCCGAGAGGACAAAAGGTGTTTCCGCTTATATTCTCAGACACTTCCAACAGGTGTTCTATATCGGTTTCTCTGCCGTTATAGTCACATATTCTTTTCAGTATTGCCCTCATCCACCCTACGCCTTCCCTGCAAGGCGTGCATTTGCCGCATGATTCGTGTTCAAAAAACTTTATAGCCCTGAGACATACCTTAACAAGGTCTGTGCTCTCATCAAAAACCATCACAGCGCCTGAGCCGAGCATGCTTCCATATCTTGGCATGCTCACAAAATCCATGGGACAATCTATCTTATCCGCAGGAAGTATGGGGGTTGAAATGCCTCCTGGTATCACTGCCTTGAGTTTTTTATCATCTTTGATACCGCCGCAGTGTGTATATATTATTTCCCTTAATGTCGTGCCCATTGGTAGTTCATAAACCCCGGGCGTCTTAACATGACCGCTGACAGAGAAGAGCTTCGGACCCGGACATTGAGGACTGCCTATTTTAGCGTATTGCTCTCCGCCTATCTCCATTATATAAGGGATATTGGCAAAGGTCTCCACATTGTTTACAATAGTTGGTCTTGAAAGAAATCCTTCATTAACAGGAAACGGGGGCTTTATCCTCGGCTGGCCGCGCTTGCCTTCGAGGGAATCTATAAGGGCTGTCTCCTCTCCGCATATATAAGCGCCAGCCCCTTGATGCACATGAAGATGAAACCTCACTCCTTTGCCGGAAATATTATCCCCGAGATAGCCTTTTCCATAAGCCTGTTTGATGGCATTATTGAGAATATTGCAGGCATTAGGGTATTCACCTCTCAGGTATATATAGCCGTATTCCGCTGAAAGGGCATATGCTGATATTATCATTCCCTCTATAAGCTGGTGAGGATTTTTTTCAAGGATAGGCCTGTCCTTGAATGTGCCAGGCTCTCCTTCATCTGCATTGCATATAAGATATTTTGGGAATTTCGGGTCCATTGACGCAAAAGCCCATTTAGTCGCTGTAGGAAAACCTGCGCCGCCCCTGCCCCGCAAACCTGAAGTCTTTACCTCGTCAATAACATCAGACGGCTTCATCTCCAACGCCTTAAGGAGAGAAGCATACCCGCTTATTTTTATATACTCATTAATGTCTGCTGAATTTGTATTGTCTATATTCCGAAGCAACGCCCTTTTCATCTATTTATAATTCTCCAAAATGTCTATTATGTTTTCCTTGTTCAGGTTATCATAAAAATCCTCATTTATAAGCATTGCCGGAGCTGTATCACATGCGCCTATACACTCCATGATTACAAGGGAAAACCTGCCGTCTGCGCTTGTCCCGTTGGGCTCAATGCCATACTTATCCCTGAGCAGATCCACAAGCCTCTCCGCTCCCATGATCATACAGGCTACATTAGTGCATAACTGTATGAGATGCCTTCCAACAGGCTTGTTCTTGAACATTGCATAAAAGGTTGCAGTCCCTTTGATAGATGCCTTGGGGACATCAAGCGCCTCTGCAACAAATTCGAGCGCCTCAGGAGACAACCATCCAAATTCCCTTTGCGCCAGATAAAGCGCAGGCAGTAATGCCGCCCTTTTGCTCTGATATTTTTCCTTTATCGCCCGTATGTCTCTTATTAACCCGTCTGTTTTGTTCACTTACTCTTCCTGAACATCATATGCATCATGTCCATATATTGCACATTCATATTCCTCACAATTGATGAAAGCTGAACGGCAAGGTTCCTCACTATCTTCCCGTAGATCACAGGATGTGAGTTCAATAGTCCATCAAAATCTGTTTTCCTCAAAACCAGTATGTGAGTTTCCTCATCAGCGATAATGGTGGCGCTGTGCATACTGGCATCAATAAAAGACATGATTCCGAATATCTCTCCTGCCTTTGCTGTCGAAAGGGTCATATAATCACCCTCCACTGTCATCCTGCATATCCTTACCTTTCCGCTGGTGATTATATCAAGGCTGTCACCGGGTTCCCCTTCACTGTATATTATCTCGCTGGGGTGGTATGTTCCGCTCTTAAGCAAGCCGCAAAGAATATCTTTCTCTTCATCAGTCAGATCTTCAAACACCTTGATACCGGATATTATTTTTTTGAAATCCTCTTTCATCTGTCACACTCTCCTAAAACAATATCGATTGTGCCAATATTTGCTACTACATCAGCAATCAGCGAGCCCTCGCAAAGCCTTGGAAGAACAGAGGCATGGACAAAAGAAGGGGACCTCAATCTCATTCTGTATGGTCTTCCTGTTCCATCGCTGATAATATAAAATCCAAGCTCTCCCTTAGGGGCCTCTACTGCTGAATAAATCTCTCCTTCCGGCGCTGTCATAGGTCCTTTTGTTATTAAAACAAACTGGTGTATCATTGATTCCATATCAGCAAGCACCTTATCTTTTGGCGGCAAAGTAAACTTAGGAGCATCAGGGGTAAGGATCGGCCCCTTTGGCATCTTCTCAATACACTGTTTTATAATACGGTTTGACTGCCTCATTTCCTCCATCCTGCATCTATATCTGTCATATACATCTCCATTCTTGCCGATAGGAACTTCAAACTCCACTTTATCATAAGCATCATATGGCGCGTATTTCCTCACATCATACGGCACTCCAGAGCCTCTGAGTGTCGGGCCTGTCAGTCCCCAGTTTATTGCCTCCTCTGCGCTCAATATCCCAATGCCCTTTGTTCTCTGAAGCCATATCCTGTTTTGATCTATCAGTGTTTCGTATTCTTCTATCCTTCCGGGAAACTCCTCTGTAAATTTATATAACCTGTCAAGAAACTCCTGAGTCACATCGTTGCGCACGCCGCCTATCCTGCCGTAACTCACTGTAAGTCTTGCGCCGCATGTCATCTCAAACAGATCAAGCAGCCACTCCCTTTCCCTGAATGAGTAGAGGAATACTGTCATTGCTCCTATGTCAAGAGCGTGGGTGCCAAGCCATAGTATATGGCTGCTTATCCTCGTCATCTCAGACATTATTGTCCTTATATACTTAGCCCTCTCAGGAGGCTCTATCCCGAACAGTCTTTCAACTGCTACACAGTAGCCTACATTGTTTGCCATGCTTGAGATGTAGTCAAGCCTGTCAGTAAGCGGTATAACCTGCATGTATGTCCTGTGTTCGGCTAATTTTTCTGTGCCCCTGTGCAAATAGCCGACATGGGGTGTGCATTTGACCACTGTCTCGCCGTCTAAATCCAGCACAAGTCTCAGGACGCCGTGTGTTGCAGGATGCTGCGGACCCAGACTTAGCGTAAGTTCTTTGGTTTTCAGTTCTCTGCCGGACATATTGTTCTCAATCCTTTACCTGACCTCATATCCTTTGTTCTTTTCCGCCGTCTCCATTACTTCTCTGTATCCCTTCCACTCCATTTCTCCAAGGTCTGCTTTTAAAGGATAATCCTTTCTCAGTGGATAGCCTTCCCAGTCTTCAGGCAAAAGTATCCTTCTCATGTCAGGGTGTCCCTTAAATGTTATGCCATACATGTCATAGCACTCCCTCTCATGCCAGTTTGCACCTGCCCATATGCCTGTAACACTATCAATGCTACAGTCTCCCTCAGGCACTTCTGCCTTCATTCTTATCATATGTCTATGTCTCATAGAGTATAGATGGTAAACAACCTCAAACCTTACTTCTTTTTTCTCAAGATAGTCCACTCCGCAGAGGTCTTGCAGATAGTCAAGATACAGTTCAGGCGTGTCATGAAGATATCTTATAATATCCTTTACCCTCTCCTTGCCGACCGTTATAGATACCTGTCCCCTGAACTCTTTTATTTTCCTTACTTCTGTCGGAAATCTCTCTTTGATCAGCTCTGCAATTTGTTTAGATTCCATTTAACCCTCGTGATTCGTAATTCGTAAAGCGTGCTATCTCCATCTGCTCCATTTGAAATGTTCTTTCTTCATCTTTTCCTGTAGCTTGAGTATCCCTTGCATCAATGCCTCAGGTCTCGGCGGACATCCAGGGATGTATACATCTACAGGCAGAAATGTATCAACTCCCTGCACTGTGCTGTAAGTGTTATATATATTGCCTGAACATGCACAGCTTCCCATTGATATTACATATCTCGGTTCAGGCATCTGGTCATAGACCCTGCGCACTATCGGGGCCATCTTTTTGGTCACGGTTCCAGCGATAATAACAATATCCGCCTGCCTTGGCGAGCCTCTGAATATTACTCCAAACCTGTCCAAATCATAGTGTGACGAGCCCGTCGTCATCATTTCTATAGCGCATCAGGCAAGGCCGAATGTCATCGGCCATATTGACGAAAGCCTGCTCCAGTTCACTACCTTGTCTATAGTTGTAATGATAGTGCTTGCACCCGGAATTATTTTTATCCCTTCTTCGATTTCAACGAGCGCCGTCGTGCCGTCTATTACCATCTACCATCACCTCCTTTTTTATTTACTTTCAAATTAAACATTACGGATATGGTATGCGAGCGGCTTTTTTCGGTGATCAGCGAGGACATGGAAGTCTTCGCGAGCGAAAACCTCGGAGGAAGGCTTGGATGCCTTCCGAGAATGAGCGAACATACTGCATCCGTAATGTTTAGTCCCACTTAAATGCCTCTTTCTTCCATGCATATGCATAGCCAACCAATAGGATAACTATAAAAAGCATCATCTCTATAAGCGCGTAAAGCCCTATTTTGTTATATACAACCGCCCACGGATAGAGAAACACTGCTTCTACATCAAATATCACAAAGAGCATGGCTATGATGTAAAATTTAATGCTGAATCTGTATCTCGGTTCTCCTACTGGCGGGTTGCCTGATTCATAAGGCGTCAGCTTTTCTTTATACGGTCTTCTCAGTCTGAACAAACTGCCTACAAGCAATGTTCCGGCACCGAATGCGACAGCTATCATCATGAATATTAAAACAGGAAGATAATCGGTGGGAATGTAGCTGCCGGGCGTCATTTTGTCAATTTGAGGATTCATTTTTTACCCCAATAAATAATATTTAAAAACACCTAAAAACACAGCAAATACAAGTTTGGATAGTTTATTATTCATAACAAAAAATGTCAATTTTAAAATTTTAATCTTCCCATAACTGACAAACTGGCAAGAAGTTCTTTGCGCCGTCTCTCAAAGACAGCATAAACAATCTTGCATGGAATTCATGACCAGCTTGTTTTTAACCAGCAGACTCAATTAAAATTTTATACCATGATGAATACTTTGACAGAGATTGTAAACAAAAAGCGTGAGAGTCTGAAACATGCAGAAAGCCGCACGCCGCTCATTGATCTGAAAAATCGCATACATGATATGGAAGGCACAAGGGATTTCAGAAGTGCTGTTAAAAGAGATAAAGAGAATATAAGGCTTATTGCTGAAATAAAAAAGGCATCACCATCAAAAGGCCTCATCAGAAAGGACTTTGATCCTGCTAAAATAGCCTCTATCTATGAAGAGAAACCTGTAAACGCTATCTCTGTACTTACGGAAGAGGACTTTTTTCAAGGTTATCTATCATATATCCAGATTGTTAAAGGTATAACTCGAAAGCCTGTATTAAGAAAGGACTTCATCTTTGATGAATATCAAATATATGAATCGAGGGCCAATCATGCCGATGCCATACTTTTAATCGCAGCAATTCTTGAGAAAAGTCAGGCAGGGGAATATCTGCCCCTCGCAAAGGAACTGGGGCTCTATGTCCTGTTTGAAGTGCATGATGAAGATGATCTCGAAAAGGCGCTGGTGATAGGTGCTGATATCATCGGGATAAATAACCGTGATTTAAAGACATTGAAGATCGATTTGTCTACCACCCTGAGATTAAAAAAGGAAATACCCGCAGGGAAAATAGTGGTAACTGAAAGCGGGATAAAGAATAGAGATGATGTGGTAAAACTTGAAGAAGCCGGAATAGATGCAATGCTCATCGGCACTTCCCTGATGGAAGCAGAGGATATAGGGGAAAAGATTGATGAATTGATGGACAACCAATAAAGCTATAAACTTGCTGTTTAGCCCCTTTTATTTCTTTCCTGCTCCCGGAATATCAATGGCTAAATGTGTTTTAGCAACAAAGGTAAAAACACAATCTGCAAGCGACTTATAAAAGTCGTTATCCGTTCCTTCTTTTATCTTTTGGCAGAATGGAGGAATCCATTTGGAAAGGAATCTGTCCAGAAACATCTCCTGTTTTCCCCTGAACTGAGTAGCCGCCTGACTATCTGCCCTCTCCATCGCCTCAATCTCTTTATATATCAAAAAGCTCATAAATTCAAGTTCTACAGCCACATGGTCCGGAAGTTCCTTGAAGCTTTCATCCCTCCCCAACCCCTCCTCCTCATACAGCTTAATAACCTCCATGGTTGAGTCGCCCATTACCCTTCTGCCTTCATCAAGGTATACAGAACCATACGGAGGCGCTATCAGTTCAGAAGGACCGACAAAAAGCTTTGCATATTCTGCAGCCAAATCTTCATCGCTATATTGTTTGATGTTGTCCTCCATAGCAGCAGAAAATACCGAGGCGTCAGGAAAGATCTGCTTAAGAGTTGCGGTGAGATTGCTTAAAAGACCTTCTTTCAAAAACAGGTCTTTTTCAGGCAGATAAAAACATGCC
>JASEGS010000033.1 GCA_030017995.1 Thermodesulfovibrionales bacterium | reverse complement strand
GCCTGCTGCAGCTCCTGCAGCAGGCGCTCCTGCTGCAGCTCCTGCAGCTGAGGAGAAGACAAGCTTTGATGTAATCCTTGCCTCTGCTGGAGACAAAAAAATACAGGTCATTAAGGTGGTAAGAGAACTTACGGGACTTGGACTCAAGGAGGCAAAGGATCTGGTGGATGGAGCGCCAAAGCCGCTTAAGACAGGTGTAGCCAAGGAAGAGGCAGATTCCATCAAGACAAAGCTTGAGGCAGAAGGAGCAAAAGTAGAAATAAAGTAAAAGTGTAAGTGGGTAGATGAGTGAGAGGACTACGTGATGCTTTTCTTTTCACTCATCTGCTTATACCATACACACATTAACTCATTAACTCATTAAGAAGGAGAACCATGGCAAATCTTTTAAGAGAGAGGCTGGATTTTGGGAAGGTGCCACCTGTATTGGAGGTGCCATATCTTGTAGAGTTTCAAAGGAGATCGTTTGATAAGTTTCTCCAAAAAGACATCCCTGCCGCTAAGAGATTGGACGAGGGCTTACACGCCGCTCTTAATAGTGTTTTCCCAATAAGTGATTATAATGATACATCATCAATAGAATTCATTTCATATGCAGTTGGTGACCCAAAGATAACACCGCGGGAGTGCCTTCTGAAAGGGCTAACATATGCTGCACCGCTCAAGATAAAGGTAAGGCTTAATATATGGGAAAAGGATGAAAGGGGTAAAAAGACCCTTAAAGAGTCGAGAGAACAGGAAGTCTATATAGGTGAAATACCTGTTATGACAGACACCGGGAGTTTTATTATAAATGGAACTGAGAGGGTAATCGTAAGTCAGCTGCATCGCTCTCCTGGTGTATATTTTTCGCCCGATAAAGGGAAGACCCATGCAAGCGGAAGGCTTTTATATACAGCCAGAGTGATTCCTGTAAGAGGGTCATGGCTGGATTTTGAGTTTGACTCAAAGGATATCCTGTATGTCAGGATTGACAGACGCAGAAAACTGCCTGCAACTATTGTATTGAAAGCGCTTGGGTATTCTAATGAAGACCTGCTCAAAACCTTTTATCCTGTGGAAGAAATAAGGATTAAAAATAAGGAGCATTATACAAGGCCTGTCAGTGATGTGCTTGCAGGGTTAAGGACAAAGTATAATATAGTTTCTCCTGATAACAAAGAGATGATTGCAAAAGAAGGCAGCAAGATTACCAAGCTCGCTCTCAAAAAGATGGAAGCCGCCGGCATAAAAGAAATTCTTATAAGCAAGAGCGAGATAATTGGCAAGATAACACTGAAAGATATTATTGATCCAGCAACAGGAGAAATAATTCTCGATGGGAATAAAGAGATTTCAGAGGAATTGTTTTACAAGATACTATCGCTTAAGATAGACAGGCTGCATCTTCTTTTTATCGACAATGTCAATTATTTACCCTCTTTTAGAGAGACCCTGCTCACAGATAAAGTTTCAAGTCAGGAAGATGCTTTAAAGGAGATTTATAAAAAACTAAGGCCAGGCGAACCGACAACTGCAGGCGCTTCAAGGGAGCTTTTTAGCGGGTTATTTTTTGACCCTAAGAGATACAACCTCTCTTCTGTAGGCAGGTTAAAGATAAATGAAAAACTTGGCCTTAGCATACCGTTGGATTCAAAGGTTTTAACTGATTCAGACATAGTGGAGATAGTCAGGTATCTTCTTAACCTCAGAACAGGCAAGGGTGAAGTTGACGATATTGACCACCTTGGGAACAGGAGAATTAGGGGGATTGGTGAACTTTTTGAAAACCAGTTCAGGATAGGGCTTGTGCGTATGGAGAGGGCTGTAAAGGAAAAAATGACTCTCACTGAACTTGATACAGCAATGCCGCATGACCTTATAAATGCCAAGCCTGTAATGGCAGCGGTGAAGGAATTTTTTGGTTCCAGCCAGTTAAGCCAGTTTATGGATCAGACAAATCCACTTTCAGAGATCACCCATAAAAGAAGGTTATCTGCCCTTGGCCCAGGAGGACTCACGAGGGAAAGGGCTAGTTTCGAGGTCAGAGATGTTCATCCGACACATTATGGAAGAATATGCCCTGTTGAAACCCCTGAAGGACCGAATATCGGCCTTATTACATCTCTCGCTTCATATGCAAAGATCAATGACTTTGGTTTTATAGAGGCGCCATATAGAAAGGTTGTCAATGGACGCGTTACGGATGAAATAAGATATTTATCGGCCATAGAGACCGAGAGATACATTATTGCAGAAGCAACATCGCCTATGGATAAAAGGGGAAATCTTGTAGGAGAAGCTGTTTCTGTCAGGGTTGGCGGCGACTTCAAGATGGTCTCCCCGCAGGAAGTTCAATATATGGATGTCTCTCCAAAACAGGTAGTAGGTGTGTCTGCTTCGCTGATCCCATTTCTTGAAAATGATGATGCCAACAGGGCGCTTATGGGTTCTAATATGCAGAGGCAGGCTGTTCCATTGCTGAGGTCTGATGCCCCGATCGTAGGAACAGGTATGGAGCATGTTGCGGCAAGAGATTCCGGTTGGCTTGTTATAGCAAGAAGGAGTGGCATTGTGGAGAGCGTTGACTCCACAAGGATTGTTGTAAGATGCACTGAAAAATCTGGAGGAGTAGATATATATGCCCTTACGAAATTTCAACGTTCCAATCAGGGCACATGTATGAACCAAAAACCTGTGGTCAATACAGGTAATGTGGTAAGGAAGGGAGACATATTGGCGGACGGTCCGTCAACTGATCTTGGCGAGTTGGCATTAGGCAAAAATGTAATTGTAGCTTTCATGCCATGGGGTGGCTTTAACTTTGAGGATGCCATCCTTTTAAGCGAAAGGCTTGTTAAGGATGATGTTTATTCATCAATACATGTTGAGGAATTTGAAGTTGAATCAAGGGATACAAAGTTAGGCCCTGAGGAGATAACGAGGGATATCCCTAATGTTGGAGAAGAGGCGCTAAAAGACCTTGACGAGAGCGGGATAATCAGAATAGGCGCAGAAGTAAAGGCAGGGGATATTCTTGTTGGCAAAGTTACACCAAAGGGTGAAACTTTGCTCACGCCTGAGGAGAAACTTTTGCGCGCCATATTTGGAGAAAAGGCAGAAGAAGTCAGGGAGAGCTGTCTGTATGTGCCGCCTGGAATAGAAGGGACGATTGTTGATGTAAGGGTGCTCTCAAGGAAAGGCATAGAAAAAGATGCAAGGACGAGGAGCATTGAAGAAGATGACATAAGCAGGCTGCATAGGGATTTAGAAGAAGAGATAAAAATCCTTAAAGAAGAAAGGGTGTTGAAGATAAGAAAATTGCTGGTGGGACAGAAGGTTTCGGAAGACGTTAAGGATTCTAAAACCAGGGAAGTTGTGTGCCCTCAGGGGAAGAAACTCGCAGAGTTGCACTTGGGCAGAGTTAAGGATGAACATCTGCTGAAGATAAAAGCAGACAATATTGATGTAAAGGGCAAGATAGACGAGATTAACAATGAGATTAACCAATATATAAAGCAACTTGAAGCTCGTTATCATGAGAGGATAGAGAGGGTAAAAAAGGGGGATGAATTACCGCCAGGAGTTAATAAAGTTGTAAAAGTATATATTGCAACGAAAAGAAAGATACAGGTTGGAGATAAGATGGCAGGCAGACACGGGAATAAGGGTGTGGTCTCCATGGTATTGCCTGAGGAAGACATGCCGTATCTGCCTGATGGCACCCCTGTTGACATAGTTTTAAACCCTCTTGGTGTCCCGTCAAGAATGAATGTGGGGCAGATACTGGAGAACCATCTCGGGTGGGCTGCCATGGCATTAGGCCTTCATGTGTCCACGCCTGTCTTTGAAGGAGCAAAAGAGAAAGAGATAAAGGCTCTCCTAAAAAAAGCAGGGCTGCCTGCATCAGGACAAACAACTCTGTATGATGGCAGGACAGGGGAGCAGTTTAAGAGACCTGTAACAGTGGGTTGTATATACATGCTGAAATTGCATCACCTTGTTGCCGATAAAATCCACGCCCGCTCTATAGGACCATACTCGCTTGTTACACAGCAGCCTTTGGGTGGCAAGGCGCAGTTTGGCGGCCAGAGACTCGGAGAGATGGAAGTCTGGGCATTAGAGGCATATGGCGCTGCTCATACACTACAGGAGTTTTTAACTGTGAAAAGCGATGATATAAGCGGAAGGTCTCGTATGTATGAGGCTATTGTAAAGGGAGACCCTGCGCTTGAGTCAGGGGTGCCTGAATCATTCCATGTATTAATAAAAGAGCTCCAGAGCCTCGGTCTCGATGTTGAGCTTTTGGAGAAGAAGAGGAGCAAAGGAGGACAGTAGCTTGATAGAAGACATTTATGCCCTTTTTAAGAAACCAAAGAATCCAAAAGATTTTGATGCTATGAGGGTGAAGCTCGCATCCCCTGAGAGGATAAGGGAATGGTCTTACGGAGAAGTTAAAAAGCCGGAGACCATAAACTATCGGACATTTAAACCAGAGCACGATGGCCTTTTTTGTGCCAAGATATTTGGTCCTGTTAAGGACTGGGAGTGCCTCTGCGGAAAGTACAAGAGGATGAAACATAGAGGGGTTATATGCGATAAATGCGGCGTTGAAGTAATCCAGGCAAAAGTGAGAAGGGAAAGGATGGGACACATAGAGCTTGCGACCTCTGTTGCCCATGTGTGGTTCCTAAGGGGAGTGCCGAGCAGGATAGGAACTCTCCTTGATATGACCATAAGGCAACTTGAAAGGGTGCTCTATTTTGAGGAGTATATTGTAATAGACCCGGGAGATACGCCTCTCAAGGAAAAAGAATTGCTTTCAGAGGACGAGTACAAAAAGAAACTATCTGAATTCGGCAATAGATTCAAAGCTGGAATGGGGGCAGAGGCTGTCAGGGAACTCCTCAAAAAGGTTGCCCTTGATGTATTAGCAGCAGAACTGAAGGAGAAGATAGATGCAGTTAGTTCTTTAGGCGTCAAAAGGAAACTTACAAAGAGACTTAAGATAGTAGAGGCTTTTATAAAATCCGGCAACAGACCTGAATGGATGATACTGGACATTGTGCCTGTGCTGCCTCCTGACCTAAGACCACTTGTGCCCCTTGACGGCGGGCGTTTTGCCACATCTGACCTTAATGATCTTTATAGAAGGGTCATAAACAGGAACAACAGACTGAAGAGGCTGATGGACCTTAAGGCGCCAAGTGTCATAATAAAGAATGAGAAGAGGATGCTTCAAGAGGCAGTTGATGCCCTGTTTGACAGCAGCAAAAAAGCGAGGGTGTTGAAGGCCGGCGGCAAACGAGCTTTAAAGTCCCTTAGCGACATGATAAAAGGCAAGCAGGGACGCTTCAGGCAGAATCTCCTTGGCAAGAGGGTTGATTATTCAGGCCGTTCTGTTGTAGTTGTCGGGCCTGAACTGCAGCTCAATCAATGCGGACTTCCAAAGCGTATGGCCCTCGAGCTATTTAAGCCTTTTGTGTTCAATAAGCTTGAAGAAAAAGGTTATGCCACTACCATAAAACAAGCAAAGAGGTTGGTGGAAAAAGAGAGGCCAGAAGTATGGGATGTCCTTGAAGATGTAATTCAGGAACATCCTGTTCTTTTAAACCGTGCACCAACCCTTCACAGGCTTGGCATACAAGCCTTTGATCCGGTACTGGTGGAAGGCAAGGCTATTACGCTCCATCCTCTTGTTTGCACAGCATTTAATGCTGATTTTGACGGAGATCAGATGGCTGTCCATGTGCCTTTGTCAATGGAGGCACAGATAGAGGCCAGGGTTCTTATGCTTTCTGTGAACAATCTACTTTCTCCTGCAAACGGGAAACCTATTGTTGTGCCGACGCAGGATATGGTGTTAGGCTTATATTATCTGACAAAGCAAAAGAAAGGGGTGGCCGGGGAAGGAAAGATTTTTGCCGATCCAGAAGATGTCCGTGCTGCCTATGATGCTGGGGTTGTTGATATCCATGCCGGAATAAAGGTGAGAATGAATGGCGAAAGGATAGAGACAACAGTAGGCCGAGTTATTTTCAGTGAAATCTTGCCAAAGGGTATCCATTTTTCAATGATTAATAAGGAACTGACAAAGAAAGAACTTGGCAAGCTGATAGAGCATATACTCAAGACGTCAGGGAAAAGAGAAACTGTGATGTTCTTGAACAACCTTGAACGCAGGGGATTTGAGTATGCAACGAGATCCGGCATTTCTATATGTATTGATGATATGCATGTGCCTTCAAAAAAGGCAGAACTGATAAAAGAGGCTGAGCAGGAGGTAATGGAGGTTAAAAGGCAATATGCAGATGGTCTTATAACCCAAGGCGAGAGGTACAATAAGGCCATTGATATATGGGCTAATGTCACGGAGAAGGTGGCAGATGAGATGATGAAGGAATTGGGAGCTGAGGAAGGCGCTTCGCTTTCTGAAGAGGAATTGAAGGAAAGAAGGTCCTTCAATAACATCTTTATGATGGCTGACTCAGGAGCAAGGGGAAGCACAGCGCAGATCAGACAGCTTGCAGGGATGAGGGGACTGATGGCAAAGCCTTCAGGAGAAATTATTGAGACCCCTATTATTGCTAACTTCAGGGAAGGGCTGACACCGCTGCAGTATTTTATTTCGACCCACGGCGCAAGAAAGGGCCTTGCAGACACAGCTTTGAAGACAGCCAATGCAGGTTATCTCACAAGGAGGCTTGTGGATGTGGCACAGGACGTCATACTTACAGAATATGACTGCGGCACGAAGGACGGCATAGTGGTGACCGCACTGGTTGAGGGTGGCGAGATAATTCAATCTCTGGAAGAGAGGATATTTGGAAGAACCATTGCTGAAACAATAAAAGACCCGATAAACAATGAAACCATCGCAATGAGGAATCAGGAGGTAGATGATGATTTTGCAAGAAAGATCGTGGAGGCAGGCATTGACAGGGTGAAAATAAGATCTGTTCTCACATGTAAATCCAGCGTCGGAGTTTGTGCAAAATGTTATGGAAGGGATCTGGCGAGAGGCGAGGCTACAGAAATAGGCGAGGCTATAGGAATTATTGCTGCCCAGTCCATTGGCGAGCCAGGCACCCAGCTTACTATGAGGACATTCCATATAGGCGGCGCTGCTACAAAGGTCATAGAACAGGCAACCCTTGAGGCAAAGAATTCAGGATATGTGAAGTTTATAGATCTTAATGGAGTGAAAAACAGGGAAGGCATCCTCGTTGTTCTCAACAGGAATGCTATGATAGCGGTTGTGGATAAGGCAGGCAGGGAAAAAGAAAAATATAATCTTGTGTACGGAGCAAGGATATTTGTAGATAACGCTCAAAGGGTAGAGTCTGGACAGAGGCTGGTGGAATGGGATCCTTATTCCACTCCAATTTTGACAGAGGTAGGCGGAAAGATAGCGCTCGGCGATATAGTTGAAAGTGCCACCTTTAAGGAAGAGGTGGATGAGACAACTGGCCTTGCTCACAAAGTCATAATTGACTATCCTGCCAATATGAGGCCGAGAATGTCCATAAAAGACGAACATAACAGGACATCAAAGATTCCAGGAACTAATAATCCTGCCCGCTATCAGTTGCCATCCGGAGCACATATGCTCGTGGAGAAAAATGCCATTGTCGCACCAGGCGACATACTGGCAAAAATACCGAGGGAGACCACAAAGACAAAGGATATTACAGGCGGTCTCCCAAGAGTGGCTGAATTATTTGAGGCGAGAAAACCCAAGGAACAGGCTATAGTCAGCGAGATAGATGGCATAGTGGAATTCAGGGGAGCTCATAAGGGTATGAGGGTTGTTGTTGTGAAAGGGGGCGAAGATTCAAGGGAATACCTAATCCCAAAGGGAAAGCACGTTACTGTGCATGAAGGAGATTGGGTGAAAGCAGGCGAGCCGTTGATGGATGGCGCTGTTAATCCTCACAGCATTCTCAGTATTCTCGGTCCTAAGGAGTTACAGAGGTATCTTGTGGATGAGGTCCAAAAGGTTTATAGACTGCAGGGTGTTTCCATAAACGATAAACATATAGAAGTGATAGTGCGTCAGATGATGCGAAAGATCCGCATTGAGGACCCGGGAGATACATCTTTCCTTATGGGAGATGAGGTGAATAGAATGGCTTTTGTTGAGGAGAATGAAAGGGCGAAGGCTGAGGGCGGCAGACCTGCGCAGGGCAAACCAATGCTCCTCGGTATCACCAAGGCATCACTCGCAACAGAGAGCTGGGTGTCTGCTGCGTCATTTCAGGAGACCACAAGGGTTCTTACTGAGGCATCTCTAAGTGGAGCTATGGATGCGTTAAGGGGGTTAAAGGAGAACGTGATAATGGGAAGAGTTATCCCTGCTGGCACTGGTATGCCAGTTTATCGCAACACCTTCATTAAGGGTGATTTTTATTCAATGCAGATCGAACACGAGGAAGCCGAGACAGAATAAAGACATATAAGCCAAAGACAAAGGGGGTCACGGAGAAATATCTCCATGACCCCCTTTCTATATTTGATATGTGAGGGCAAATAGTTGGAAGAGTAAGGTTTAAGGTTGTGTTATGATTTAGATATGAGCAGTATCAGATTTATAGCAGATGCCATGCTTGGAAAGCTCTCCAAATGGCTCAGGATTTTAGGTTTTGACACCCTTTATTTTAAGGCTCTGAATGACAACGAACTTGTAAAGATCGCAAAGCAACAACAAAGGATTCTTTTAACCAGAGATACGCTCCTTGTAAAAATTAAAAGGATTGATGGATATATTCTGATAAACTCTAATGATACATTTGAGCAATTAAGAGAGGTTTTGCTTTGGATCAAGGATTCAGATGCAATTGCCACAGGGCATCCCCGCTGCGTTGAGTGTAACGGAGAACTTGATATAGCAGATAGCGAACTTATTCGTGATGATGTTCCAGAGCATGTTTTCTTGAATTCCAAATCTTTTTTTAGGTGCAGGGATTGTGGTAAAGTTTACTGGGAGGGCTCCCATAAAAAATTAATAGATACAAAGCTGCAAGAGATGCTAAAGGAGATCGATATTCATTGGAAGGATTGAGAAAAAGATTGATATTGTCACTGGTAATGATAACTCTTATAATTGCCTTTGGCACTATTGGTTATATGGGTATAGAAGGCTGGAGTTTTTTAGACTCCCTCTATATGACCATTATAACCATTGCATCTGTCGGCTATAAAGAAGTGCATGATTTGTCGCGCAATGGAAGAGCTTTTACAATAATTCTTATAATAAGCGGCGTAGGCACTTTGCTTTACGCGCTGAATAACGTTGCAAAAATTATTTTAGAAGGTGAACTCAAAGAGGTATTTGGGAGGAAGAGATTGGGAAAGAAGATTAAGGAACTAAAGGATCATTACATTGTTTGCGGTTATGGCAGGATGGGAAAGATAATATGCAGAGAGCTAATGGAAAAGAATATCAGGTTTATAGTAATTGAAAAGAGTCCGGAAATAATGGTTGAGAAAGAGAATATTCTTCTCATGGAGGGCGATGCAACAAAGGACGAGATATTAAGAGAAAGCGGAATAGAAAAAGCAAGGGGCTTAATATCAGTGCTTCCAACAGATGCTGAAAACCTCTACGTAGTTTTAAGCGCCAGGGAATTGAACTCGGCCTTATTTATAGTGGCAAGGGCAGGTGAGGAGAGGTCTGAACAGAAGCTGTTGAGGGCCGGGGCTGACAGGGTTGTCTCGCCTTATCATATAGGAGGACTTAGAATTGCACATACTGTCTTAAAGCCTGCTGTTGTTGATTTCATTGAATTTGCAACAAAGAGCGGTAATATTGATCTTCAGATGGAAGAGATAATTATCAATGAGAATTCGAAGCTTGCCGGGCTTACTCTGGATGAGTGCGGAATAGGAAGGGAACTGGGTGTTATAATTGTGGCAATCAAGGAAACAACTGGGGATATGAAATTTAATCCTACATCCAAGACCGCCATAAAGACCGGGGATACATTAATCGCCTTGGGAGAGTCATCAAAGTTGCGGGAGTTGGAATCCATGGCAGGAGTAGAAAAATGATAAGGCAGGAAGTTTTTCCTTATTTTCCTGACTTTTTTATCTCTTTTTTCACTGGTATCAGCTTGGCATATGCTTCAGCAATTGAGTCGCCATTGTCTTTCAGCATGTGGGCGCTGGCTTCGATGAGCCTCGTTCCTCTTTTTGTTATCTTTGCTTCAACAACTGTCGTTTCATTAAGCATCAAGGGTTTCCTGAATCTTACGCTTATTTCGGCAGTGACAGGCGTCAATCCTTCTGCTATAGCAGCCTGAATCATAGATTCATCGAGGATGGTTGTTATTATTCCCCCATGGGTTATGTCCTTATAACCCTGATAGATTTTTGATGGTATGAATTCAGAGGTGATTTTCCCATTGGAATAATCAAAGGAGAGCTTTAATCCGCATTTGTTGTTTTTGCCGCAGGCAAAACAATGATCGTCGTCTTCAAGTTTCATCCTTATTACTTATTCATCATCTCAAGGAATTCTTTGTTGTTTTTTGTCCCCTTGAGTTTACTTAGCAAAAATTCCATGCTTTCCACAGTGCTTAAGGGATTTAATACCTTGCGGAGTATCCACATTTTATTCAGAACATCAGCATTCACAAGCAATTCTTCCTTTCTTGTGCCTGACCCATTTATATCTATGCTCGGGAAAATTCTCTTATCTACGAGTTTGCGGTCAAGGTGCAGTTCCATGTTGCCTGTCCCTTTAAATTCTTCAAAGATGACATCATCCATTCTGCTGCCTGTATCTACAAGGGCTGTTGCCATGATGGTAAGGCTGCCTCCCTCTTCGATGCTTCTCGCTGTTCCGAAAAACCTTTTTGGTTTTTGAAGGGCATTGGCGTCAAGACCGCCTGAGAGCACCTTTCCACTGGTTGGTGTTATTGCATTATATGCACGGGCGAGCCTTGTTATGCTGTCAAGAAGAATAACGACGTCCTTTCTGGTCTCCACAAGTCTCTTTGCCCTTTCTATTACCATTTCTGATACCTGACAATGTCTCTGCGGCGGCTCGTCAAAAGTGGAGCTTATGATCTCGGCTGTGCTAACCTGCCTCTTCCAGTCTGTGACCTCCTCTGGTCTTTCATCGATTAAGAGTATTATGAGGTGTATTTCTTTATGGTTTTTCTTTATTGCTTTTGCAATAGACTGAAGAAGCATTGTTTTACCTGTCCTCGGCGCTGCAACTATAAGCCCGCGCTGTCCTTTGCCTATCGGGGTTATAAGATCCATTACCCGCATGGAATAATCGTTTGCATTGTATTCAAGGCTTACCTTGGTCGTGGGGTAATAAGGTGTAAGGTTATCAAATAGAGAACGGCTTACGTTGCCTTCAGAAGACTCGTTGTTTATGTTTTCTACCTTCAGGAGCGCAAAATATCTTTCACTCTCCTTTGGAGGTCTTATCTGTCCTGAAACAAAATCACCGGTCCTTAAAGAAAACCTCCTGATTTGAGAAGGAGAGACGTATATATCATCCGGAGAAGGCAGGTAGCTGTAATCAGGGGAGCGGAGAAAACCAAAGCCATCAGGCAGTATCTCTAAAACCCCTGAGCCATAAACATTGCCTGCTTTTTCTGCCTGTGCCTGGAGTATGGCAAAAATGAGTTCTTGTTTCCGCATCCCTGTAGCGCCATCCACATTGAGTTCCTGTGCAAGATGAGTAAGCGCATCAATGGTTTTTTCTTTCAATTCCGAGATTGAGGTATAGTTTTCCATGTGTTTTTAACCTTTCTGAGTTGGTATAAATTTTTCAAATAATATTAAGGTATACGCCATTAAGTTTGAATGACAGGCAATATTGTTAAGTATTTGCTTCTTTATTGAAATCTGTTTTTGAGTTTATGTTTATAATTTATGACTTATCCCTGATATTGGAGGTGAACTATATTATTGATGTAACTAACATACAAAATGTTTATTATCTTTGTCAACAGGGGGTTAACTTTTTCCTTCTGATAACAAATTATCATATGGGTAGGATTTGAGGTATGAGAGGAATTCATCCACTGCATGAGACAGAACAGCACTTTTGGGCATTATAAGTGAGAAATCTCTGAATATTTTTTCCTCTTTCGGCGTTATTAATTTTAGACTGCCGTATTTTAACTCTTTTCTCGCCGCCCACTTTGAAACAATTGATATCCCTATGCCGCGTTCAACGGCTTCCTTTATGGACTCAGTGCTTCCGAGCACCAATGCTATTCTCATGTCATTTATAGTTATGCCATGAGACAACAGGTATTTCTCCATCATCTGCCGTGTTCCTGATCCCTCCTCTCTCTGGATAAAAGGCTCTTTTGTTATTTCGAGTATTGAAACCACCTTTTTCTTTGCCCATGGATGGTATGGAGGGATTATGAAGGCCAGTTCATCAATGATTATCGGCTCCATCTTCATTTTGTGTTTTGCTATTTCTCCCTCAACAAGACCAAGGTCTATATTGCCGGAGTTTAATAGGTCTACAATTCTCTTTGTATTGCATACAAAGACATTTATCCTTATCTTCGGATGAGTTTTTTTGAAATCAACTATAACGGTGGGAAGCATGTAATTACCGATGGTTGTGCTTGCCCCTATTGTAATGCTGCCCTTGATTAGGCCGGTGATTTTCCCTATCTCCTTTTCTACCTCTGCGTAAAGGGCAAGTATGTCTTTTGCATATTTATATAGTATTTCGCCTGCAGGAGTAAGATTTATAAAACTGCTCGATCTGTCGAAGAGTTTTGTTTCATGAATCTCTTCAAGGGCCTGAATCTGGAGGCTCACAGCAGGCTGGGTGAGGTGGATAATCTCTGAGGTTTTTGAAAAACTCTTTGTTTCAGCCACTGTACAAAAGACTTTTAGTTTGTGGTCTTCCATTCCCATAATATAAATTATTATATCATAAGTGTATTTTATAAATAAACTTTACAATTCAAAGGCTCTGTTTACGCTTCAGCCGCTCAGTGACAGCCCTTTTATGCATGGCTTTACGGTGAATCCTTGGCCTGTTCCGGCTTGATATAGTAGAGGAATCTCCTGCATTGCGGGCAATTAACTATTTCCTCGGCGGCCTTTATTTCGACAAATAATTGTGGAGGAATGTGTATATTGCAGCCCTGACATATCTCATCTTTTGCCTCTACTACGGCAATTCCACGGGATGTCTTGATGATGTTTATATACTGATTGTAGGTGTCTTTATCCACTTTTTCTGATACCGTTTTTCTTTCCTCTTTGAGTTTCTTTAGTTCTTCTCCCATTTTTATAATATCTTTTTCGTTCTCTCTTTTTATGGCCTCTATCTTTGCCACTTCTTTTTCAACTAAGGTCTTTTGTGCCCCCATGAGCGTTGCGGATGCCTCTAAGGACTCCATTAAAACCAGCAATTCATCTTCTGCAGCGCTAAGGTCTTTCTCTGCTTTTTCTATTTCCCTCAGGTGAGCCTGGTATGCCTTGTTGTCTTTTATTTCTGATGTCCTTTGCTTCAGTTTCCTGGCTTTTTCACTCATGTCTTCTATTTCTGTCTCTTTGTTTTTCTTTTTTTTCTCTAAATCTGCATGGTGCCGACTTGCATCTTCATATGCTCGCTGTGCATTTTTAAGGGAGGCCTCCTGCGAGGAGATTTTAGCTGGGGCGGTATCTATATTAAGACGAATGGAGAGTATGGCTGAGTCGAGTCTTTGTAAATCTATTAGAAGTTTTAGCTGTTCGTTCATGACAATCCTCATGCTTAATGGGCCCACCAGGACTCGAACCTGGGACCAACCGGTTATGAGCCGGTAGCTCTACCAGCTGAGCTATGGGCCCTGGATTAAGTCTGACAGTATAAACACAATAATATTGTTTCGTCAAGATTTTCTCAGAAAGTCTCTTAGCCATATGTTCCTTGCAGTATGTCTCAGTTTTCTTATTGCCTTTGCCTCTATCTGTCTTATGCGTTCGCGAGTCAGGTTAAATTCGTTCCCCACTTCTTCCAATGTGCGTGGACTGTCTTCTCTTATTCCAAATCTCCTTCTAATCACCATTTCTTCTTTCTGGGACAAGGTGCACAGAACCTTATCAATGTGCGTTTTCATATCTTCTTTAATAACGTCATCTAACGGGGAGGGATTTGTTTTATCTACTATAAAATCTTTGAGCATTGTATCGTCTTCCTCTCCTATCGGGGTCTCAATAGATATTGGTTCTTTGGATATCTTTAAAATGCTCTTCACTTTCTCGATGGGAATTCTTGTTCGCTTTGCAATTTCTTCAGGACATAGTTCCACTCCGAATTCCTGCACAAGTTCTTTTGTTGCTTTATTCACTTTATTTATATTTTCTATCATATGCACAGGAATTCTTATTGTCCTCGACTGGTCTGCTATCGATCTGCTTATGGCCTGTCTTATCCACCATGTGGCATAAGTGCTGAACTTATAACCTCGTTGGTGTTCAAACTTATCAACTGCTCTCATAAGGCCTATGTTGCCTTCCTGAATGAGATCGCTTAAATTCAGGCCTTTTCCGATATATCTCTTTGCAATGCTTATAACCAGTCTGAGATTTGCTTCCACTAACTGTTTTTTAGCGACACCTGCGTTTATTCTTGCCTTTTCCAATTCTTTTAAGGTCTTTCTGAGTTCAGAAGCTTTTAAACCTATAGTTGACTCAAGCGCTTTTAGCTCTTTTGAATATCTTATAATCTCAGATGCTCTGTTCTTTGTCTTTTTTGCCTTCCTGATGCTTTCATAGAGTGTCTGCACCTGATTGCTCATTTTGCTCAATTCATCCGAGAACGCATGGATAACGTCTTCTTTAAGGTTTAATTCTTTGACCTTTTGGAGTATCTGTTTTTTGTTTTCCTGCAATTTGGTACATATGGGGGAATCTTTTTTGCTCTGAGGGTTGTTGCTCTCTACGCAGAACCCGCCACTCTTTAAAAGTCTCTTCCTTGTTAAAAAGAGAGAATTAATGGCTTCTGTAATGCTGGCAAATCTCTCTTTTTCCTCCAATAGGTCGTCTTCGGTCAGTTCTTCTCCACCCTGAATGATTTCTATCAGGGGAGCTTCCCCTTTTTCTACAACTTTGCCGAGTGTTATTAATTTGCTTAAGACAAAAGGGATTGTGAACATGCTTTCGCATATTTTGAATTTGCCTTCTTCTATTTGTTTTGCAATCTCTACCTCTCCGTCCCGTGTGAGCAATGGCATGGAACTGATCCCTTTCAAATATGCCTTTACAGGATTGTATTCCTGTTCCTCGGTTTCTTTTGCCAGATCCCTTTCTGGTTTAGCAGGGACATTCGCATCTAAAAAATTTTCTCCAGAAAAGTTTTGGACAGAAGTATCTGAGCCGTTATTATTAAATCCATCTTCATCAGCACTAAATCGGTCTTTCAAGCGCTACCTCCTTAATTCTCTTCTAAAATTATTTTGTTAAAAGTCTGAGATGAAAGTCTTTTGCGATATCCTTTTTCTTTCTGTTAATAAAGAATGCAGGAGCTTAGCGTCTCCGTTTCTTTCGGCTTCTTTAAGACGTTTTTCAAGGTTTTTAAGGGTGATCTTTTTCAAACAATCCTCTATGTTTTTATCAATATATTCCTTGTCAATCTCTGTGTTTATAGAGAGCATTGTTATGATTTTTTGCTCTTCATTATCGCATCCGCTTAATAAATCTTCGGCAGTTAGGTGCTCATGTCCATCAGCTATGTATGTTTTGATCTTTTCAAAGATCCCTCTTATTATATTGTTTTCTATCGCCTCTGGGTCAAGAAGGCGCACTATAAGAGCCGCCTTTTCTAATGATGAAAGGGCAATGTTTAAAAGTATTTTTTCCTCTTTATTGCCGGATTGAACAAGGGTGTCAATGTTGTTTGGCCTGTGATTCCTTGAGTCTCTCATAAGCACTTCCGTTTTCCTGTTGCTAATGGCCTTTAGTTCTTCACGCAACGTCAATTCATTTATCTTTGAGCGGTCTGACAACTCCCGAAGGGCATCATCTCTCTGAAGAGAATCATGACAGGAAGATATTAGTTGCAGCGAGTATCTGACTGCATCAAGCTTACTTCTGCTCATTGCCTTCAATATAAATTCTAAAGGTGTAATTGCCCTGCCAATGTATTGTTTGAGATGTTCGGCGCCGTGTTTTCTCAATAAGGTGTCAGGGTCATCACCACTTGGAAGCAGGACAATCTTTGCAGGCATCCCTTCAGCGTAGCAGAGTTCTACGGACCTTTTTGTTGCTGATATTCCAGCAGTATCTCCATCAAATATCAACAGGACCTTGTCGGAAAACCTTTTCAGTTTCCTCAATTGTCCTGCTGTAAGAGCAGTTCCCAGTGGAGCTACTGTATTATGAAAACCGTATTGATGACACATTATTACATCGAGATAGCCTTCTACAATAATTGAATATCCTTTCTGGGTTATGTAATTCTTTGCCATGTTGATGCCATAAATGGAATCACCTTTCTTGAATATGGCGCTTTCCGGTGAATTTATATATTTGGGTATATTTGCAGTGGCAGTTAGTGCTCTTCCGCCAAAGGCAATGACTCTGCCCTGGAGATCGAATATGGGGAACATCAGTCTATCTCTGAAAAAATCATATGCAGCGCCGTCTGCAGCAGAAAAGTTAAAAAGCCTGGATGTTTTTAAATGTTCATCTGAAAACCCGTGCCCTTTGAGATATGCGAACAGGGCGTTCTTTTCTTTTTTGCTGTAGCCGAGGGAAAACTTTTCAATGGTATCGTCTGCAAGACCTCTGTTTTTAAGATATGTGAGCGCTTTGGAATTTTTTAAATTGCTTTGAAAAAAATATAGAGTCTCTTTGTAGATATTGAAGAGACTTTCTTTCAAGCCTTTGCCGATCCCATGGCTTATACGCCCTTCAATGCTTATCCCTGCCTTGTTCGCGAGATATGAGACAGCTTCCTGAAAGGTCATGTTCTCGTGATCCATTATGAATGTAAACATATCGCCGCCTTTATTGCAGCCGAAGCAGTGAAATATCTGTTTTGACGGATTTACAGTGAAGGAAGGCGTTTTTTCTGAATGAAAAGGGCACAGGCCTTTATAATTCTGTCCTGCTTTTTTTAAGGCTATGGTCTCGCTTACCAGATCAACTATGTCTAAGCGCGATTTTATTTCTTCAATTATTGAATTCATTAAAACTGCGGTCTGTTAACTCGAAGATTTAAGCCTTAAGTTTATACTCGTGCTATTCTTCTAAACCCGGAACACTCAAGGATTTCCAATCTTTCATCCGCAGCAACACGGTCAAGGAGGAGGTTCAATCCAAGGTTGTCGCTGGCTATATGTCCGGCTATCACAACATTGACATGATTTTTTTCTGCTTCTTTCCTGTGTTCCTCGCTGAGATGCATGGCAATAATTGTGTTTATGCCGCTTAGTGAAAGGCTCTGGAAAATATTTTTTGAGCCTTCGGTGCCGCCGGTCATGTCGACAAATATTCTGCCTGCCCTTCTGTTTTTTGTCCCCAGTAATATTTTAGGCCCTGCATTGTTTTTCTCAGCTTCTTTATATTCCGGGATCTCTCTAAGCAGTTCGATGATATCATCTACTGTGTAAGGTTTTTTGTCGTCAAATTGACTTTGCAGATGAGAGGCCACCATATTGTCGGCAGGGGTATGGAGGCAGACAAATGGTATATTAAGAAGCTTTGCTGCATCAACAGCCCTTGTATGGTTTACTGGCATCAGTTTTCGTTCAACTTCTTTCATCCTTCCTTCCATCAGATCCTCTGCTATATTGATCGGCACGCCAAACCGGTTAAGTATGTCGGCCTGCATATACATGACTGAATAGAGATTGGCGTATGCCGCACCCTCTGGATGATGAGCAACTATAAGGTCAACATGCAGTTTTTTATTTCGTAATGTTTCTGCCAGAAGGACTTCACCAACTTCTATGTCTATTCCGACAAGAATTGTCTTGATGTCTTCATCTACAGTGCCATGAAGTATTCTTGAGTCTGAGTACGGGTTCTCGAGGCTTTCCATATCAAATATCTCTTTCTCATTTGGCTTTAGGTTCTCGTAGTCCTTCTTTTTGCGTTGTAATTGGTTTATCGCGCCATCTTTGCCTCTCGGGTCGTTTTCCATCCCTACGGATATTGCTCTTTTATAAAATTCAGATAACTTCATGGATTCACCTCGTTAATAGTGTAGATAAGTTAATGCGCAAATGAATTGATGAGTAAATGACTGCTAACTTATCAACTCCTTAACCCATCTGCTTATTTAGTCAAGAGTTCCTTTACCCTTTGGCTGACAATCCTGCCGTCGGCAGCGCCCTTTGTTTTTGGAGTTACGATCTTCATCACTTTTCCCATATCATTCGGGGATGATGCGCCGGCTTCTTTAATCGCAGCCCTTATTAATTCATCGAGATCATCTGTGGAGAGTTGTTTTGGCAGATACAACTGGACGATTTTTAGTTCTTTATTTTCTCTTTCTGCAAGATCGGTTCTCCCTGCCGCGGTGAATTGTTCTATGGACTCCCTTCTTTGTTTTGCCAGAGATGACATAACAGAGATTACATCGTCATCTGTGAGATTTCCCATTTTTTCTATTGCTTTGTTTTTCAAGGAGGCTTTCATCATTCTGATGACTGAAACCTTCAGTTCATCCCTTGATTTCAAAGCCTCCTTAAGTTCTGTGTCGAGTCTTGTTAATGTCTCTTCGTGGGTAGGCACAATTACCTCGCCGAGAATGTCCGTGAGCGTTTCGCAGCCTTTTTGCGGGCTTCAATTATTTTCTTCTTCTTCTTGATGCTCGGTTTTTCGTAATGTTCCCTTTTTTTTATCTCTGAAAATATGCCTTCCCGCTCGCACTGTTTTTTAAAGTGCTTAAGAGCAGATTCAAAAGATTCGACATTTTTTACTTTTACAGAGGGCAATTATTATCCCCCCTCTCTATATAGATTTTTAGATAATCTACCAGTTTTGTAAATTTTCTGTCAAGAAAATAAAAAGAATCGCAGGACATGGTATCTAATTTTCAGGCGGAATTATACAAATAAATCAAAGGGCTTTCTTTTAAGGATTGGTGGCGCGCCCAGGAGGATTTGAACCCCCGACCTGCGGATTCGTAGTCCGACGCTCTATCCAGCTGAGCTATGGGCGCACTGAAAAATTCTATCAATAATTCAGAGATTTTATCAACATACAATTGTCATAGTTCACACTATATGCTATTTTTAAGGTATAGGGAGAAGCTAAATCTATAAAAGAGGGATATTATGGATGATATATTAAAAATCATAAAAGAAAGGCGCAGCATCAGGAACTTTCAGAAAAAAGACATCCCCGATGAGATAATAAAAAAGTTAATTGATGCGCTCATATGGGCGCCTAGTGCAGGAAACCTCCAGTCGAGAAAGTTCTATTTTGTCAGAGATGAAAATACAAAGCGTGATATTGCCACTGCTGCACTCAATCAGAATTTTATTGCCGAAGCTCCCCTCGTTGTTATCGGATGCACTGACAGGAGGATCGAGAATCGGTACGGAGACAGGGGTGTTCATCTTTACTCAATTCAGGATGTGGCATGCAGTATCATGAATATGATGCTCACTGTATGGGAAAACGGGCTCGGCAGTGTATGGGTCGGCGCATTCAGGGAGAGCGATGTGTTTGAGGTGCTTGATATGCCAAATAATTTAAGGCCAGTGGCAATTGTTCCTGTAGGCTATCCTTCGAGGATACCGTCTGCACCGCCGAGGGTTTCTGCAAAAGAGGCAGTGGAATTCAGGTAGTGCCTTTTATTGTCGCATCCGCTTTTGCATTTCTTCCGCCTGTTTCTGCATCATCTTTGCAGCGTCTTCCATATCTTTTTGGAATTTAGGCATTTCTCTCATTGCCTTTCTTGCTGCAAACTCTCCGCTTATGCCCATTAAAGCGAAAACTGCGCCTATAATTCCAAAGACAAGCCACGCTTTCTGAGATACAATTTTGTGAACCTCTGTGCTGGCAATGACAATATAATAAGTGACGATTGCAATACCTACAGCGAGCATGTCCCTTTGAGTTGTTGAAGTAGGAAGCGGCCCCCGATTAGAATTGA
>JASEGS010000032.1 GCA_030017995.1 Thermodesulfovibrionales bacterium | reverse complement strand
ACTCATTGCTGCTTTGCAGTAGAAAAATCTTGACAGAAAGGAGGTTGCAGCTTAAAATTATGCAATCGGAGTCCTTCTTACTTCAACTAAAAAAAGGGACAATATCCTCTTTGACGCAATCAGTATTACCGGTATATCACGCGTAGATGGCGCAGACTTAAGGGTTTGCAGTATTTTAAAACTATTTGGCTTCGAGAATTTCAGGCTCAATATAATGATATCAGGAGATTTTTCATACACCTCTTCCATAACCTCTCCGCCTTTTTCCACAAAGGCGCATAAATGTCCTTCCCAAAGAAACATCTGGTTAAGGATTTCCTTTGTTTCTTTGGAATTATCAGCAATCAATATTTTCATAGTAGCTTAATAATATAATATTCTCTTTAGAAAACAATTTCCAGTGTCTTTATTAATGCCTCTGCCTTTTTCAGCGTTTCATAATATTCCCTCTCAGGGTCTGAGTCAGCCACTATTCCAGCTCCTGCCTGCACATATGCAAACCCATTTTTTATTACAAATGTCCTGATTATGATATTCAAATCCATCTCCCCGGAAAAACCGATATATCCGAGGGAACCTGTATAAGGGCCTCTCCTTACAGGCTCAAGCTCATCAATTATCTCCATGCATCTGACCTTTGGCACTCCGGTTATTGTTCCGCCCGGAAATACCGCCTTTATCACATCAAAACAGGTCTTACCCCTTTTAAGCGCTCCGCTGATATTGGAGACAATATGGATAACATGAGAGTAGTCCTCAGTTATCATCAGTTCATCCACTGCTACTGTGCTATAATCGCAAACCCTGCCGATATCATTTCTTTCCAGGTCAATAAGCATTATGTGTTCTGCCCTCTCCTTTTCATTAAGCAGCAAGTCAGCCCTCATTAGTTCGTCTTCCACAAAATCCTTCCCCCTCGGTCTTGTGCCTGCAATTGGTCTGGTCTCAACAACACCATCCTTAACCATCACAAGCCTCTCAGGGGATGAACTAACAATATGGTACTCCCCAAAATCAGCGTATGCTGCAAAAGGCGATGGATTAATGCGCCTCAATATCTTATAAATATCCCATGGGCTTTTGTCATTGATATATGCTGATATCCTCTGAGAAAGATTGGCTTGAAATATATCTCCGGCAGCAATGTACTCCTTTGCCCTGCGGACAATATTCATATACTGCTGTTTGGACATCTCATAATTGAGTTTAGGGTTAGGACTTAAAAGTCCAGAGCGTTGTTTCACTTTGCTTTCTGACCCATAATCATTAACTCTTAACTCAGAACTCATAATTCTCAATTCATGTTCTGCTTCATCATATGCCCTGCTCCAGTCTATATGCTCTATGCTCCTATACCCCATTTCCATATCCTTTGCGCCAGGCGATACTATTATCCATGCCATCTTCTGCAAATGATCAAAAGCTACTATCTTATCAACCAGCAGAAAATGGGCATCTGGAATATACAAATCATCCATGGCATTACCCGGAATATTCTCAATGTATCTGACGAAGTCGTAACTGATTAGACCGATTGCGCCGCCTTGAAACGGCGGAAGTTCAGGATTAAGCTTTTGGGGATAGGCTGTTATAAGCTCCTTCAGTCTTTCGAGCGGAGGTCTGAAAGACACTGATCTCTGCTTTTTAGCTTCATACTCCTGAGCCCCGGCTCCTGCCTCTATGCTCACCTCTCTATCCTTTGCCGTGAATACAAGGTAAGGCTTCAATCCAATAAAAGAGTAACGGGCTATTTTATAAGGGCCTTTTACGCTCTCTAAAAGAATGCGATATGACTGACATCCAAAGGATTCATAAACAACAAAAGGTTCGGAATATGGGATTTCAATATAAAGAGGGGGGATACTGCCGCATTTGACTGCGTTTAAAAAATCTTTTTTATTAAAGTTTAATTTCACTTTAGTTAATGGGTTGACAGGTAATTGAGTAAATGAGAACGGATTTTTCTAATACGCTCTTGCACCCATTTGCTCATTTACTATTTATGCAGTAAGTATTTCCAGAGAGATAAGCTCCAGCGCCTTTATAGGGTCTTCCTGTTTCAATATGCCCCTGCCCATGACAATATAATCCGCTCCGTTTTTCAATGCCTCTTTCGGCGTTGCTGTTCTATGCTGGTCATCAGGCGGCGTCCATGAAGTCCTGATTCCCGGAGCAACTACAAGGAAGTCCTTTCCGCAATTCTGCTTTATCATGGTTATCTCTTGCGGCGAGGCAACAACACCGTCAAGACCTGCCTGACGCGCAAGCAATGCAAGGTGTTTTACATGATTTTTAAGGCTGTAATGAATGCCCACTTCATTTTTAAGTATATCTCCATTAAGACTCGTCAAAACAGTTACTCCGATAATCTTGGGTTTTTTGATATTCTCTTTCACGCATAATTCCGCAACCGAATCTCTACATATCTTCATCATCTCAAGACCGCCGGATGTATGAACATTGAACATATACACACCGAGCCTTGCTGCTACAAGCGCCGCCTTTGTGACAGTATTCGGAATGTCATGAAACTTCAGATCGAGAAATACCCTCTTGCCCTTTTTCTGAATGTCCTCGACCACCTTAGGACCTGCGGTAACAAAGAGCTCAAAGCCAACTTTAAAAACAGCCGCATAATCGCCGAGCATATCTACTATCTCGAGCGCCTTTTTCGCGTCCGATACATCGAGAGCTATTATTAATTTATCTTTCCAAGACATATTACATTTTAGGAAGGGTTATTCCCTTTTGCGCCTGATATTTGCCGGACTTGTCTTTATAAGAGACCTCGCAGAGCTCCGCTGACTGCAGGAATATCAATTGAGCTATTCCTTCGTTTGCGTATATCTTTGCCGGCAGCGGCGTTGTGTTTGAAATCTCTATTGTCACATGGCCTTCCCATTCAGGCTCGAGAGGCGTTACATTAACCACAAGCCCACACCTTGCGTATGTTGACTTGCCGAGGCATATTACAAGCACATCCCGCGGAATCCTGAAATATTCGAGAGAGCTCGCAAGGACAAAAGAGTTAGGCGGGATTATGCAGACATCTCCTTTATAATCAACAAAGCTCTTGGGATCAAAGCTCTTGGGATCAACGACCGTGTTATTTATGTTCGTAAATATCTTGAACTCATCGCCTATGCGCATGTCATAGCCGTAAGAGCTGACGCCGTATGATATAACGCCCTTTCTCACCTGCTTTTTGTTGAACGGCTCGATCATGCCCTTTTGAGCCATCTCCCTTATCCACCTGTCGTTTTTAACCATAGAACCCCCTATAAACAATCAGCACTAAAATAGCATAAAGGTTTTATTACAGGCAAGAAAAGCAGGGCGATGAGAAGCTATTCCTTGAACTCTTCCTGCCCCATCGCTTCCGCGAGCTCTTTCAGGAGATTTAGCGCGTCCTCTGCTGCTTTTGTGTCAACCTTCTGGATTGCAAAGCCTGCATGAACAAGAACATAGTCGCCGAGATTCGCTTCTTCGGGAAGGAGCATAAGACTAACATCCCTCCTTGCGCCATAGACATCTATGGTAGCCATGAGGTCGTTTATCTGAACGATCTTTGAAGGGATTGCGAGGCACATTCTACACCCCATTCCTTTAACTTTCCAATAGTCAACTCTATCAATATATCCATTTTCCCACTTATCTCCTCTGTCATGTCAAGTCCTACATCGAGTGATTTTGGCTGTACGCCTATAAGGCATATCTCTGACGGCCTGATGCCCATAAAGTCTGCAGCAAACAGAACATCGGATAGGTTTATATGATGAACCGAGAGCTTTGAATTGAGAACAGAAGGAATTTTCTCCCTCTCTATCATGCCGATGAATCCGGCCTCTTTGCCAAAATCAACAGCATCAACAATTAAAACTTTATCTGCTCTCTCGAAAAAAGGCAGAAGATCGAGGCCCATGGTCCCGCCATCTATTATCTCCACTTCAGGAGAAAAGGTATACCTTTTTTTTATGGCGTTTACTACATGAACCCCGACGCCCTCATCCCTTAAAAGAATATTGCCAAGACCGAGGAGAGTATTTTTTTTCACTCATAGTCCTTTGTTACAAATTTATAGCCTCCAAATATTGAGCCGATAATTCCGTTGCGCTCATGTATATCGACAAACCATGCTATATATACATGAACTACAGCAAAGACAATTAGCGCCCATGTTATAAGGTGATGGTACAGCCTTATTGTCTGTACAGATATAATGTCAAGCAGCCAGCCGCCCATCAATGTCCTTGTCACGCCATAATGACTCTGAGAGTAAAGAACGAAACCCGTTATTATCTCAACTAAAAAAAGAAGAAATATGAAGAGATAGGTCAATCCTGCAATAGCGCTATGACCCAACATATGGGATTGTTTCTTACTTATAAGCATATAGAACCTGACAGACTCTGCGATCTGTTTTAATCTTTTCTTATTGAACGGGAAAAAGACCTTCCAATTTGCATATTTGTTACCGGCGATTGACCAATATATCCTCAGCAAAAAGCTCACTGTAAAAAGATATGCGGCAACAAAATGTATAAGCCTCACCCATCCCATAATATACTGGTCTGAGGAAATAGCATGGATAAAGGGATTCCCAATGTAATATCCGGTAACAGACAGGGCAACAATGCAGAGAGCATTTATCCAGTGAGTAAGCCTTACAGGAAACTCCCAAACATATGCCCTTAATCTCTGCTGTGGCATAAAAACCTCCTTGCCTTAAACAATCCTTATCTTCGTTACCTCTTTTCCCGTTGCATCAACAACATGGACTGCACAGGCCATGCATGGGTCAAAGGAATGGACTGTTCTAAGTATCTCCACCGGCTTATTTGGATCAGCAACAGGAGTGCCTATTAAAGAGGCCTCATAAGGCCCCCTCTGCCCCTTTGCATCCCTCGGAGAGCCGTTCCATGTGCTCGGAACAACGCACTGATAATTGGCAATAGTTCCATTTTTGATATGCACCCAATGTCCGAGTGCACCGCGCGGAGCCTCGTGGAAACCATATCCCTTGGACTCCACAGGCCATTTTGAGGGCTCCCATTTATCACCATTATGCATTCGGTGATCACCCTTTTTCATATTTGCTGCAAGCTCATTAAGCCAGACAGGCAGCATTTCTGCAGTGACCAATGTTTCTATACCCCTCGCAGCAACACGGCCTAATGTTGAGAACAATGCCCCAGGACCAACCCCAAGCTTTTTCAAACAATTATCCACAGCCTCTTTTACCCTCTTATGCCCTGATGCATAGGCAACGAGCATCCGGGCAAGGGGGCCTACTTCCATGGGCATTTCTTCATACCTCGGCGCCTTGAGCCAACTGTATTTCTTTGTTGTGTCAAGGAATTCGTATGGAGGCTTTGGCCCTGTGTATTTGAAGTTTGTCTCGCCATCCCATGGGTGCTTTGCCTTTGCATCTCCGTCTTTGTATTCATACCACGAATGGGTCACATACTCCATAATCCTTGAGTGTTCCACAGGATGAACCTTGCTTAAGTCCTCGTTTTTGATTATTCCACGCGGAAGCCAGAGGTTTGCTGTATTACTGATATTGTCATTGGGAAACTCGCCATAAGCCATGAAGTTGCCGACTCCGCCGCCATAGCCTGCCCATTCCTTATAAAATGAAGCCACTGCGAGCAAATCAGGGATGTATACTTTTTCAACAAATTCGAGGGCTTTTTTTGCCAGATCCGAGATAAGGGCGATGCTGCCTGCATTGAGGGCATTCTGGCTATTGGGGTCTATTGGAATAGACATGCCTCCAACAAGATATGTCTGGGCATGGGGATTTTTAGAGCCGAGCAATGCCTGTATTTTTATAACATCTCTTTGCCAGTCCAATGCCTCAAGATAATGGGCCACTGCCATTAGATTTGCCTCTGGAGGTAGTTTATAAGCAGGATGTCCCCAGTATGCATTGGCAAATGGTCCCAACTGTCCACTGTCCACAAGGGTTTTCACCTTATTCTGAATGGTTTTGAAATATGAGGCAGACGACTTTGACCAATCAGATATGGACTGTGCAAGGGAGGATGTCTTTGCTGGATCTGCCTTGAGTGCGCTGACGATATCAACCCAATCAAGGGCATGGAGGTGGTAAAAATGTATTACATGGTCCTGAACAAACTGGATGCCTGTAATTAGGTTTCTGATAACCCTTGCGTTATCAGGTATTATAATTCCCAGAGCATTTTCGACCGCTCTCACCGAGGCGGTTGCGTGAACCGTAGTTCAAACCCCTCATATTCGCTGGGTAAATGCCCAGGCATCCCTCGGATCCCTGCCCCTGAGTATGATCTCTATACCCCTGAACATAGTGCTGGACGACCATGCATCCACAACCTTGCCGCCCTCCACCTGTGCCTCTATCCTCAGGTGTCCTTCAATCCTCGTGATAGGGTCAATTGCTATCTTTGCCATCATTTACCTCCTATTATTCTGTCTCCTGTTCAGGTTTTCCTTTTTTCTTAGCTGCGCTTGCTATGGCATGGGCAGCTACACCTGCTGCTGCTGCTGCTGCAATGCCAATGCCGATCTTATCAGCAGTCTTCTCCACACTGACACCAGGAGGTTTTGGAAGCCTTCTGTAAAACGGGGTCATTGTATCCCAGAAATGAGGCGCTGCGCAGCCAATGCAGCCATGCCCGGCCTGAACAGGCCAGCTCGTTCCTTCGTTGTACTTGACTGTAGGGCAGTTCTTGTAAGTCTCAGGCCCCTTACAGCCCATTTCATAGAGGCACCAACCGAGCCTGTGTCCTTCGTCACCCCATTTTCTGACAAACTGGCCTGCATCAAAGTGGGCACGTCTTTCGCAGTTGTCATGAATCCTCTTACCGTATGCGAAATAGGGACGGCCAAGTCCATCGAGAGTGGGCAATGCGCCAAATGTAAGATAATGGACAACAGTTGCTGTTATGTTCTCAACATTTACAGGGCAGCCGGGAAGGTTTATAACATTTATCCCTGACACAGCGCCTTTCACGCCAACTGCACCAGTTGGATTTGGATTTGCAGCAGGAATTCCTCCATAAGTTGCGCACGTTCCAACAGCAATCGTAGCGAGGGCATTCCCGCATACCTCTCGTGCAATATCAACAGCAGTTCTGCCACCAATGGTGCAATATACGCCCCCGTCTTTTAATGGAATAGAACCTTCTACCACCGTGATATACTTGCCTTTGTGATTCTTCACTACATCCATAAGGGATTTTTCAGCCTGTTTGCCTGCTGCTGCCATTATTGTTTCGTGATATTCCACAGAGAGGATATCGAGGACTATCTCAGCTACCGTAGGTTTCGATGCCCTGAGCAATGCCTCTGTATTTCCACAACAGTCCTGAAATTCGAGCCAGACGAGAATCGGTTTTTGCTTTTTCTCAAGTGCATCGGCTATTTTAGGGATAAAGCTGGATGGTAAGGCCATGGTAGCTGCCATAGCAGTGCAGAATTTTATAAAATCCCTTCTGGAAACGCCGTTCTTTGACAAAGCATCAAAAATCTTATCCTCTTTCATGACGAACCTCCCCTGCATCTCTAAACAAAGACCTCCTAAAGAAAGGTTATGTCAAAACAAAGCATCTGTCAAGGAATTTTTTTATTTACTTATTGCCTGCAAATACAGCCTGTCCAATGCAAATGCAGCCGTCATTAGGCGGGATCCTTTTATGTGCAAAGACCCTAAAATCCGGTGAAAGAAGTTCAATTACCCTTTGCGTAAGAGGGTCGTTCTGAAAGACTCCCCCTGATAGACATACTCGTTGAAGCCCTGCGCTTTTTGCAATATGCAGGATTATTTCCGCAAGTGTGTTGATGAACATGGAAGGTATCCTGTCCTTTCGTTTGTCATTTAGCACAGAAAGAAAAATAGTTGTCCAGTCAATGACGCCGTCTTTTATTGTAAAATCGTATGAGTCCTTAATATTGAAGTCATAGCGGTCTTCTATCATCATGGCAGCCTGTCCCTCGTAGTTATTTACATGCCTTATATCCAGAAAAGAGGCGAGCCCGTCAAAAAGCCTCCCTGCTGAAGATGAATAAGGAGAATTTATCCCATTTCTCCATGCATTAAAAAGGATATGCAGTTCTTTTTTTCCAAAACTTTTAACAACAGGAATGTCGAGACTCAATGAATCTTCTCCAAATATTTCAAAGAGCATTGCTATTGCAACTCTCCTCGGCTCTCTAATTGCCTTTTCTCCTCCTATCAGTCTCAATTGTTTAAAATGAGAAATCCTTTTGTAATCCTTGTAATCACAATGTAAAAACTCACCGCCCCACAGAGTTCCGTCATTTCCATATCCAGTGCCGTCCCACGCCACACCGAGAACATTTCCTTCTATCCCATTTTCCGCCATACATGACAGTATATGGGCAAAGTGGTGCTGAACGCCGATCTTCTCAATTCCCGTCTGGGCAAGCGCCCATTTGGTAGTCTCATATCCCGGGTGCAGGTCATGAACAATAACATCAGGCTTGAAGTCATAAAGACTACATATATCTCTGACAGCCTCTTCAAAATATTCGATTGCATCCACGGTCTCAAGGTCGCCGATGTGCTGGCTCATTATCACCTTGTCATTAAGTCCGATAGCAAAGGTGTTTTTATAAAAGCCTCCCACAGCAAGTGCCCTTTTTTTTAAGTTGAATGGAAGCCTTACATGCGTAGGCGCATATCCCCTTGCTCTTCTTACCAGAGAGGGAAAACCTCCAATTATCTTAACAACAGAATCATCGCATCTCCTTCTGATCGGTCTGTTGTGGATAAGAATGAAATCGCTAAACAAAGAAAGCCTTTGGAGAGCCTCTTTATCATCCTTGACTATTGGTTCGTCCGATATGTTCCCTGAAGTGGCAACTAACGGTATATTTAGCTTCCTGAGTATAATGTGATGCAAAGGGGCATATGGAAGAAATGCTCCGATCTTGTTCAGTTCAGGCGCCACAGATTTAGCAAGTTTGCTGTTTTTCCTGCTGACAAGAACTATGGGTCTTTCCGGAGAGATAAGCAATGCCTCTTCAATTGTTGACAGAAACGCATATCCCTTAACACCCTCTATACTATGGAACATAACAGCAAAAGGCTTTTCCTGTCTCCTCTTCCTTTTCCTTAAAAGTGTGACCGCGTCTTCATTTTCAGCGTCACAAACGAGATGAAAACCGCCTATGCCCTTTATTGCCGCTATTGAGCCCTTCTTTATCTCGTCAATGAGTATGTGCAAAGCATCCTCGCCGTCAGCAATAAGAGAGCCTCTATTATTATATAAACTGACAGAAGGGCCGCAGACAGGACATGCATTTGGTTGTGCGTGGAACCTTCTGTTTAAAGGGTCTTTATACTCCCTAAGGCAGTCAGGACACATCACAAAGTCCTTCATTGTGGTATTGTCCCTGTCATAGGGCAGGTTTTCAATTATAGTGAACCTCGGCCCGCAGTTTATACAGTTTATGAAGGGATAGAGGTATCTCCTATCTGAGATGTCAAAGAGTTCATTAAGGCAGTCATCACAGATGCTTATGTCAGGGAGGATCAAGACATCTTTACTTCCATCTCCTTTGCTTTCTTTTATCTCAAAAGACTTATATCCGGCTGACTCCCTATAGCTCAAATCCTGAGAAAAGATGCGGGCGAGAGGAGGTTTCTCTGTGTTAAGTTTCAATACAAATGACTCAAGGCTCTTGTCGTTACCCTCGACCTCTACGATCACTCCATGTGTGTCATTGAGCACATAGCCATTGAGTCCGAGTTCCATGGCTATCCTGTAAACAAATGGCCTAAAACCAACGCCTTGCACAGCGCCGGTTAATCTAACAATAAGCCTGTTCAACAAATCCTCGGAAGCAATTCCCCGGCAGGCGGCTCCATTATCCTCCGCGTTCCCCAAGAGCTTTTTAATATCACCCTTCCGGGAGATGAAAGAGTGACCTTCCCTATAGCCTCTGCATCCTTCCCAGCAGGATGCCTTCGTATAATATCAAGCGCCCTTTCCTTGTCATTTCCTGATACAGCAAAAACTATCTTGCCTTCACACGCGAGATGAAACGGGTCAAAACCAAGCAATTCACACAGTCCCGATACAGGGTCTTTAACAGGAATGCTCTCTTCTTCCACTTCAATTGTAATGTTTGACTGTGCAGCCCATTCGTTCAAAACTGCAGAAAGTCCGCCTCTCGTAGGATCCCTCATAGCATGAACCTCAATGGCATTTGTCAACACCATATCTACCATATCCCACATAGCCCTGCAGTCGCTTTCCATATCTATATCAAAACCGATGTCTTCCCTCATGGCCATAATACAAGCGCCGTGATCTCCTGTTGTCCCTGAGATTATAATGGCATCGCCTTCTCTAAGGTTTGACGCTGAAAGACCCTCGCATATAACCTCCCCTATTCCAGATGTGTTTATAAATATCCTGTCAACATTGCCCCTCGGCACAACCTTTGTGTCGCCTGTGACAATCTTAACGCATGCTTTATTTGCCTCATCTGACATGCTCTTTACTATTTCTTCAAGCTCGTGATAAGGGAAGCCCTCTTCTATTAAAAAGCCTGCGGAAAGATAATAAGGTTTAGCCCCCATCACTGATAGGTCATTGACTGTGCCTACTATGGATAATTTGCCTATATTGCCGCCTTTAAAAAACGGAGGCGATACAGTAAAAGAATCAGTAGTAAAGGCTATCTTCGAATTAACCCTGAGAATAGCAGAGTCTTCGAGTGCATTAAGAACCGGATTTGAGAAATACTTTAAAAAGAGCTCTCTTATAAGCTCTTGTGTCTCCCGCCCTCCTCCGCCATGTGAAAGGAGTATCTCCTTCATATATCAACTGCCTTTTTATATTTGAAATACGCATGACATGAGCCCTCAGATGAGACCATGCATGCCCCCAAAGGATTTTCAGGTGTGCACGCAGTCCCAAAGACACTGCAATTTAAAGGTTTTGCCTTGCCTCTCAATATATCCCCGCATCTGCAAACCTTATGATCATCAATAGATTTATCAGGAAGAATATCCTTATAAACCTTCTCAGCATCCATGAAGGCAAATTCATCCCTTATCATAAGACCGCTCTTAGGTATATCGCCAAGCCCCCTCCACCTGAATGTATCCCTCACAGCGAGGTATTTATCAATAAGCTGTTGCGCCTTTGTATTGCCTTCGGCTCTCACAGCGCGTCTGTATTGAGTCTCTACTTCGCTTCTTTTATCGTGAAATTGCCTTAGTATCATCAAAACAGCCTCGAGTATATCAACTGGCTCAAACCCTGTCACAACAACAGGTGTCTTATACATTTCAACAATGGGTTTATATATTCCTGTTCCTGTAATGACGCTCACGTGTCCAGGAGCTATAAATGCATCAATCTTTACATCTCCTGACTGCATAATGGTGTGTATAGGCGGAGGCACGAGGACATGATTTATATGGAAAAAGATATTTTTAAAGGACTCCTTTATACTTACTTCCATGAGTGCAGCGGTCATAGGAGTAGTGGTTTCAAAACCGATTGCAAAATATATAACTCTTTTCCCGGAATTTTCCTTTGCTATCTTAAGGACGTCAATGGGCGAGTAGACTGTTCTCACATCCCTTCCACTGGCTCTCTCTTTAATGAGAGCGCTTTTTGAACCAGGAACCCTCATCATATCACCGAGTGTTACGAGTATTACATTATCCTGATTGGCTAAAGATATTGCATGGTCGATTCTTTCTTTTGGCATCACGCATACAGGACAACCCGGTCCGTGAATGAACTCTATGTTTTCAGGCAATATCTGAGGCAAGCCATATTTCATGATGATATGGGTCTGACCGCCGCATATCTCCATTATATTAACAGGGGTGTCAGAAAATCTCTCTATTGCTTTGATTAAAGCTGATATTCTGGCGCCGTCTCTCAGCTCTTTGATTATATCCATCTAAATGACTTTTTTTACAAATATTTCTTTTGCAAGCTCAGGATCTATGGCAATAGTGGTTTCATCCACCTGTAGGACGACAGAAGGCATTTTCTGGACTAATTTTATAGTCGTTCCCGGAACAATGCCAATAGAACTTAGTCGGCTTATCCTTGAAGCTTCTGAAGGTGTGATAAACACTATTTTGCCATTACAACCGACTTCAAAGTCCACAAGCCTCATTACTACAGGCTGAACATCAGTCCTGAATTTTCTGCAGCACTCCCCTCTTGGAATAGGTTTGCCGTGCGGACAAGTTGGTGGATGCCCCAAAAAAGTGCATACGCTGTCTGTAAGCTCCTCGCTGAGAATATGTTCCATTTTGCAGGCATCTTCATGAACAATATCCCCTGAAAGATCAAAGATATCAACAAACAGCCTCTCAGCAAGCCTATGCCTTCTTATAAGCCCTCTGGCAACCCCGTTCCCATTATCAGTAAACTTTATTTTATTGTTGCCTATAAATACCAGCCCATCATCTATAAGAGTATTTACTAAAGAATCGACATCAGGGTCATCGGAACTGAGCTTGAAACGTTCAAGGTCATTATATCCGTCTTCTGTCAATTCCCACAAAAGCTCCATAGCCTCATCTATTCTTTCTTTTTCCATTACGCCTCCAAAATCAATTCATTACATAAGCCGCCGTGCCTGTGCTTGTCATGATTATGGATTAAAGTCATTCATCCGTTAAATGGCAGCATCAAATCCATCACCTTTCTAAAACTCTTTCTATGTATAAAGCAGGGGCCGTACTCTTTTATTTTATCAAGATGCGCTGCGGTTGCATAGCCCTTGTGTCTATCAAAATTATACTGAGGATAAACTGAATGATACTTAGCCATTATCCTGTCTCTTATAACCTTTGCAACGATAGAGGCAGCAGCAATGGATGCACTTTTTGCATCACCTTTTATAATTGGCATCTGTTTTATGCTGATTGATGGTATTTGTAAGGCGTCAATAAGGATTATGTCCGGCTTGTTTGTCAGATGGGCTGCTGCCTTATGCATTGCGCGTCTGGTAGCGCTGAGTATATTGATTCTGTCGATCTCTTCTGCATCAATAATTCCGACTCCGGCATCTACTGCATTGCGCAATATCTCATAGAAGAGTTCTTCCCTTTCTTTCTCAGGGATCTTTTTTGAATCCCTTATGCCTTCTATTCTCATACCCTCAGGCAATATTACTGCTGCTGCTACAACAGGCCCTGCTAAAGGACCTCTACCCGCTTCGTCCATGCCGGCAATAATTCTGAATCCGCTTCTCCTTATGGATTCATCATAATCGTAGAGATCCATAGCATTTCAATTCAAAATGCAAAGTTCAATATTATAAAAAAACAGTTCATCAATTGAAATTTTTACCTTCTATTTTGCGGTTATTTCTCTTGCCTTCTCTTTTACCTTTGCCTCTTTTCCTTTTTTACCCCTGAGATAATAGAGTTTTGCCCTCCTGACATCTCCGCGTTTCAAAATTTCGATCTTGCCAATGGACGGCGAATGAACAGGGAATATCCTTTCTACACCAACGCCGAAAGAAACCTTTCTCACAATAAATGTCTCCCTTATGCTGCCTCCCTTCCTTGAAATCACCACCCCCTCAAAGGGCTGAAGCCTCTCCTTATCTCCTTCCACAACCTTTACATAGACCCTGACCGTATCGCCCACATTAAAATCAGGGACATCTCTCCTGTAGCCCTCTTCTATGAACTGCAGTTTATTCATTTTCTACCTCCATATTATGTGTGTTCTGTATATTTTTATGTTCATCAGGGCAAAGCCCTTTTAATATCCTGTAATCCTCTTCATTTAATCTGGCTTTTCTCAGCAAGTCAGGCCTTTTCTGCAATGTCCTTCTAATTGCCTCCGTCCTCCTCCATCTCCATATCTCTTTATGATTCCCTGAGAGCAAAATATCAGGGACTCGCATCCCCATAAATTCAGACGGCCTTGTGTAATGAGGATAATCGAGAATTCCCCATGTAAAGGATTCCTCTTTCGCCGATTCATCGTCACCCAGAACACCCTGCATCAGACGGCTGACGCTGTCTATTATAACCAAAGCAGCCAATTCTCCACCAGTCAAAACATAATCTCCGATAGAAACCTCTTCATCCACAAAGCTCCGGACCCTTTCATCTATTCCTTCATATCTGCCGCAAATGAAAAGTATCCTCTTGCTGCTGGTTGAAAATGTCTCAGCCATATTCTGGTTGTATGTCTTGCCCTGCGGACTTAACAGCACAACTGTTCTTTCTGCGCCATCTCCTTTAATTGAGTTAAGCGCATTATATACAGGCTCAATCTTCAACACCATCCCGGAGCCTCCGCCATAAGGATAGTCATCAACTGTCCTGTGTTTTCCAGTAGTAAAATCCCTAAGATTATAAACCCTTACATCGAGGAGTCTTCTCTGTATAGCCCTCTTAAGGATACTCTCCCCAAGATACGCATGGAAAATCTCCGGGAAAATGGTAATTACATCAAACCCCATTGCTTTCATTCTTCAACAACTTCCATCAGCTTAACTGTCATCGTCTGCGATTTAATATCTATTCCCCTGACAACATCCTTTATAGCGGGCAGCATATATTCCTTGCCATTATCCCCTTTTACAACATACACATCGTTGCCACCAGTCTCGATTATAGACATTATTTGTCCGAGATAACAGCCATCTGTTGTATAAACCTTCAGTCCTATTATCTGATAGTGATAATAAACCCCTTCAGGTAGATCAGGACTCTCTGATGTCATTATTTTTATCAAAGAACCGCGGTATGTTCTCGCATTTTCGGGGGAATCACATCCCTCTATCCCCATCAGAATAAAACCTTTATGAAATCTCAATGACCGTATTTTTCTTAACTCAATATCAGAGCGCCTTTGAATTCTTATTTCCCTGAGTTTTAAAAACTGTTTGGGATCAAAGGTCAGTGGCAATATCATCATTTCCCCTCTGATCCCCCACTCTTTTAACACCTTGCCTATTGCTACCAGATTTTCCTCTGACCCCTTCATCACAAAACAAATAACCTGCCCTGTAAAGAACAACAAGGGGCGTTCATTGCAAACGCCCCTTGTATATAATTTAATAAATTTGTTCTTATTCTAAAATCTCAAGGACACAACGTTTGCCGAGTTTTGTCCCTGCAGCCCCAAGGATAGTTCTCATAGCCCTGGCGGTCTTGCCCTGTTTGCCTATAACCTTTCCAAGGTCACCTGATGATACTCTAAGTTCATACACAGTGGTCTTTTCTCCTTCGATCTCATTAACCTTAACCTCCTCAGGCCTATCAACAAGTGACTTAGCCATACTCTCAACCAATGTCTTCATGTGCCACCTCCATTAGAATTTGGGACTTAAGTTAATATTTAGTTTCTACTTCATCCCAACCTTTTGTAAAAGCCTCTTCACTGTATCTGTAGGTTGTGCCCCTTTTGCGATCCAATATTTAGCCTTCTCTGAATCCACCTTTATCTCTGACGGCTCCTTTTTAGGATCATAGGTTCCTATAATTTCTATAAATGGGCCGTCCCTCCTCGCTCTCGAGTCTGCTACTATAATCCTGTAAAACGGCTTTTTGTGGGCGCCCATTCTCGTCAGCCTGATCTTTACCAAGTAATCACCTCCTAACAAATTTCTAAATAGCTGAAAATTTTAATATATTCACTATGAATAATGCAATCATAAACCATGATGCAACTACACATAACGCATTACGGTTTTTAAAACGGCGTCATCCCCGGCAACCGAAACCCTTTCTTGCCCATGCCGCCCTTGAACATCTTCATCATTTTTCTCATTTCAAGATACTGTTTAATAAGCTTGTTCACATCTGTTACGGTTGTTCCACTGCCGAGGGCTATTCTCTTTCTCCTGCTGCCATTTATTATATTGTGGTTATTCCTCTCCTCCGGCGTCATAGAACTAATTATAGCCTCTATCTTTATGAACTCCCTCTCATCCACTTTTATGTCCTTTATTGCTTTCCCCATTCCAGATATCATACCTAAAAGGCTTTCAAGAGGACCCATTCCTCTGATTTTCTTCAACTGATCCCTCAGGTCTTCAAAAGTGAAGCTGTCTTCCATAATCCTCTTATGGAGCTTTTCTGCTTCTTTCTGGTCATAGGACTTTTGCGCCTGCTCAATCAGTGTGAGCACATCTCCCATACCAAGTATCCGGTTTGCGATCCTGTCAGGATAAAATGGCTCAAGCATATCTGTCTTTTCGCCGACGCCGATAAACTTTATAGGCATACCGGTGACTTTTCTAATAGAAAGAGCAGCGCCTCCTCTTGCATCGCCGTCCATTTTAGTAAGTATAATGCCGTCTATATTAATTTGCTCATTAAAGCTCTTGGCCATATTTACAGCATCCTGTCCTGTCATGGCATCTGCCACAAGCAAAACTTCCTTTGGCTTCACATTCTCCTTAACCTGCCTCAACTCACTCATGAGGTCTTCGTCAATATGCAGTCTCCCTGCTGTATCGAGGATCAGAATATCCCTGCCATCCAGTCTTGACCTCTTCAGAGCATCATTACAAAGAGCCACAGGGTCTTTAATCTCCTTTGAATAAAAGACTGGGATATCCAGTTGCTTGCCGAGGGTTATTAACTGGTCAATGGCTGCTGGCCTCTGAAGGTCAGCGGCAACAAGCATCGGCCTCCTGCCCTCTTTCTTGAAGAACCTTGCGAGCTTTGCAGAAGTTGTTGTTTTGCCAGAACCGTGAAGACCGACCATCATGATTACAGTGGGAGGATTTGGTGAAAGCTGTATTCTGTGATTTATTGAACCCAACAGCTCACACAGTTCATCGTGAACTATTTTTATAACCTGTTGACCCGGAGAGAGGCTTTCCAGAACCTCTTTTCCCACTGCCTTTTCTCTTATATGCTGAATAAAGTCCTTTACTACCTTGAAATTTACGTCAGCCTCAAGAAGGGCAAGCCTTATTTCTTTAAGAGCAGCGTCGACATCTTCCTCTTTCAATAATCCCCTGCCCTTTAGTTTCTTAAATATTAAATCCAGCTTTTCGCTTAAACTTTCAAACAACTCGCTCCTCCCATAAATTAAAGTAGCGCCTCTATTTCTTGATGCAAAAAATCCAAATCATGTATAAATCCGGGATGCTTGCTTCTTATTCTGCCTTTTTTGTCAATAATAAAGCTTGTCGGGACGCCTCTTATATCGTATTCCCTGCTTACCATCGCATCATCAAACAAAACTGGATAAGAAACCTTATAATCGTATATGAATGAATTCACACGACTTACTGCATCATCACCCATATCCATTGATATGGCTATAACTACAAATCCCTTCTTTTTATATTTTTCATAAACAGCCTGTATTTCAGGGGCCATCATATGGCAAGGAGGACACCATGCCGCAAAAAATTCGAGCATAATTACCTTGCCTTTAAAATCACTCAGACTTACTTTTTTATTATTCAGATCTGTGAGAACAAACGAAGGCGCAGGTATATAATCAGAATGGCCTGCGCCCCTTTCACTGTCAGAACAAGATACAAGAGAAGAAACTGCAATTATAACTAAGAAAAAAAAGACAACGTTTTTCATTAACTTCCAAGAATGGTATCTATCTTGGCCTTAAGCTGAGGCTTGGGAACTGCACCTACTATCTGGTCAACCTTTTGTCCGTCTTTAAAAAACATTATTGTTGGGATACCCATTATTTTATATTTACTTGCGATTTCAGAATTCTCATCTGTATTTAATTTCCCAACCTTTATCTTTCCAGCATATTCCTTTGCCAGTTCTTCTACTGTAGGAGCAATCATTCTGCACGGGCCGCACCACACTGCCCAGAAGTCCACCATCACAACGCCACTGGCCTGCAAAACCTCTCCATCCCAAGTAGCGATTGTAAGCTCAACAACGCCCTCTGCCATAAAAACCTCCTTAGATTCTAAATTGCAAATCTTTAAATTATAGTTTCTGTGTAAATATTTTGTCAATTTTAAGGGTTTTTATGCGACAGATACTTTTCGATGCTGGTTGTACAGAGCCATGTATTCTCTTTCGAGGATCTTATGCTTAATTTGCTGACTTTCCACAAGACGGTTTTTCTCTTGTAATTCTTCATCAAGTTTCTTGAGTTTATCGCTTAATTCCTTTTGCTCTTTTAACGCCTCGTTATATCGGCTTTCTTCAACAAAATTGCTATGTCCGGCTTCTTCCCATAGTCTCTTCAAATCATCTTCTCCATGCTGCTCCTGCATTTCCAGTTTTTGCTGTAAATCCTTTTGCTGCAGGATTTATTCCTCCAAAGCAGCCTTGGTATCCTCAAGCTCCTTCGCTAATCCTTTACACAGTTTTTTATGCCTCCGATTCCTCGAAAACAGATATATAGAAGACGCAAGAAATATTAACAACAACTCTGCAAGCAGCAAAAAATAGAGGGCTTCGATTTTTATGGTCATCCGACAACCCTTTCCTTTTTGGTTTTATTTAAAAACTTCTTCCTCGTTATATATATTATCCCGGCAATTATTAACAACGATATATTTATGAGACCAAGCTTAATAAACACTGATACCCATGAGGCAGTTTTAGGCGTATCCTTTCCCCTCATAGAAGATTCTGCTGCTTTTTTTGTGGCTGCCGGTTGAGGTGGAGGCGGTTCTGCTGCCATGAATTGGAAGACCTTTTCCCTCTTAAATGTCTTGCCTTCAGCCGCTATCTTAAGCGAATGTTCTCCTGTATTGGCTACAATATAATCACCTTGATATTTACCCTCTTCATTGCCTGATGCAGCTATAAGATTTACCTTAGTCCCCTTTCCGTCAGGTACGACTACTTCACCAAAAAATGAAATCTGTTCTATAACATCTTTTTCCTTTAACACCCCGCCTTCCCTTTCAAGCCACACTTCGACCTGAATTCTATCGCCTCTTTTGACAAAACTTTTGTCAAAAGAACTTTTTAGGTTCAGGTTAGTGATTACAAAAATCTTGTTGCCCTCATTTGAGGTCAGTTTCACCTTCCATTTTCCTACAGTTGGCTTGTTGACGGTAATCATATCAAAGATATCTGACTCAAACCATTGCATGTTTGCGCTGTGTTTTTTTGGCATATATTTTTTATTGGAAGGGTCTATTAAGGCAGATGTTGCGCCGTTCTTCTTCGTGATAATTAGTATAACTTCATTTATGTCCCTGTCTATATTAAATACATCCCCTTCCAGTGGTATGGTGTCCGGGGATTTAAGTTTCTCAAAAATAGATGCAAATATCACATGAAGGTCCTTGTCCTCTCTGGCAAGCCTGAAAAAACCGCCGGTTTCCTTTGCCATGTTTTCAAGGAGAGCAGCATCAGACATATCAGTAAATGCTATGGAGTATAGCCTTATCCCTGCCTCTCTCAATTCAGGCAACAAATTTGTCAACTCTTCAAGCGCTTCGTCATCCTTTTCTTCTGAGCCGAGCGCAAGCTTGCCATCTGACATAAGCAAGAGGATTCTATTCTTTTCCGGAGATGATCTGAGAATATCAAAGCCTTTTTTAACCGCATCTGTAATATTGGTAGAGAACTCATTTGATGATACCCTGCTAATAACATTGAATATCTTGTTTTGATTCGTCCTGCTGTTTTGAGTTAAAGGTATGAGTTCTTTTGCAGAATCGCCAAAACTTACTATTCCCACACGGTTATTTTCTCTTAATAGGGATACAAAAAGCCTCGCTGCAGGCTTTCTATAATTTTGTGGGTCTGTCTTCTTCATGCTGCCTGAACTGTCCATAAGGATCAAAATAGCCGACCCATCTTTATCCTCAGCAAAGGCGCAAAAATACATAAAACCTATAAAGAAAAGGCAAGGAATATAAATAAACGGTCTATTCATAAAAATCTAAAGATTCGGGTTTTCCTGTAATTCCTTTAATGCTGATTCCAAATCTTCCAGTGTCAATATTCCTTTTTTAATAAGGATTTCTCCTATAGGGATATTTTCTTCCTTTTTTTTTCTTGCGTATAGCGTCAATAGTGTCGTTATTCAATATGTTCAATTGCAGCGCAGCCTCTTCAAAAGTCATTGCCTTATCCCTCTGAAGGGTTAAGATCTTTTTAAATTCCTCCATGCCTGTAAAGCCGTTTTCAACAGCAACAACGCTCATCGGCAAGTTGACCTCATTCTGCACTTTCAGGGCATGATCAAGATCTTCATCGCTGATCCTTCCCTGACTCACAAGCAAACGACAAAATAATAAAGGGATATCCACAGACACCTCCGATAATAGACCTAACTCATTCTTTATATCGTTCAATTATTTATGAAACTTTAGGCAGGCATAAAGTTTCACGGAGAGGACGGTGTCTTTTGGACGAAGTTAGAACTTTCTTTGAACAAAATCCGCAAGCGGATTTTGAATAATCCCGCCCAGCGTTTCCGCCCCCAGTCCGCCTTCGGCGGACAACGGGCGGGCAAAAATTCATTTCCCCCAGACCCCCTTTTCTTTTTGCCCATCTGCTCTTTGGCTTTGCCAAAAATTTTTCAGAAGGCGACGGGCTACAAAATAAAGGGCGGTGGGTGGGTTTAGTTCAAATTCTTTTCATTTGGCTTATTATCATGTTAGCCAAATCTCGTTTATCTATCAAGTATTTGTCCCATTTGTTTGATTCTTTTTTCTTTCTTCCGGCAACAAACCCGTATAACTTGCCGTTATCTAAACTATTTGCCATTTTGATAAAATCCGGAGCCGGCACAAACCAAAGGTAATCCCACAAATCGCCTTCCTCGGTATCAAAGAAACAAAAAATAAGAACCATTGAATAATTATCTGCAACTGTTACTGATTTTGTTGTTGCTACAAAAATTTCATCGGGATTGTTGCCAAATCTGCTTTTGATTTGAATATACATTATTTTCAAGCTGTCTTTTTCTTTCACAATTAAATCAATACCTTCATCATCAGAGAGCGGTTTATAACATGATAAAGTTGTATCGCCGTAAAGTGTAATGAGTTCTGCAATTCTTGCCTCTGCAATATCACCTTTTTGTTTTGTGGAAATTTTAGGTGAAATTTTTGGCAATCTTTCTTTTTTAATTATATCTTTACCTTTTCCTTTGTCGGAGATTTTTACTTCTTTAAATCTTAAAGCAAATGTAGACGGTGCTGTTTTAACAAACAACGATTTTTCTTTTTTGCTATTTATATCAACGACAAGCTGGGCGTTCATTGTCGCTTCTGGTGTTTTTCCGGCAGTTTTAAGCCAACCTCGCTCTAATGCGATTTTTGTAATCTCTTTGCTATGCAATGGTTTACCAGATTCTTCTAAAATTTGATAGGCAATGTCTTTAAATGAGTTCATAGATTAAAATATTGTTTTAGTGATTTTTTCTACGCCTTTTATAAGTTCTTCAATGTCTTCTTTTGTTGGTTCTTTTTTCTTTTTATGGTCACATTAATTTCTTAAATCTGCTAAATGCTGGATGAAACGCCAAGTTGCCGTATCAATAATATCGCTATCTTTAAGTTGCTGATTGTGATCGTTGATAACAGGGTTTTTCTTTTTAATTTTTATTTTATGATTTTCGCATACCTGTGATAGATGTTCTTCTAAAACAACGCCGGCAATCGCACCCGCTCCACGAGCAAATCCCTTTTTGTTTAACTCTGTAGCGGCATCAAGTTCAGAATCAAACAAATCTGCTTGCACTATTTGTTTAATATCAAAAAGCGAACTTTTAAATCTTTTCTTCGCGCTTTTTGTTATAGTCAACTGGTTTATAAATAAAGATTTAGCGTAATCAACTTCTTCTGCTGGAATATAATCAAAATCTAACTTTATGCCTTCGCTCCTCGGTGGCGTGTAGGTTATATAATCTTTGAGAGACTTATTATTTTTCTGGTCGTAATACTTTTTGAAATCTTCTAACCTGTCTGGCAAGACAATCTTTATCAAAGCAAGAGATTCAGAATACCAAACCTCATAATCTTTTCTAAAACGCATTAGGTCCTTATTAGACTTCAAAATGGACAGCAATTTCTCGCCTCGTTTTATCAGGTTGTCTATTTCCTTTTTATACTTTTCTAAATTTGAAAACATATCACTTTTCATGTAATCTACGAATTATTAACATCTATTTTAAGTGTTGAGGGAACAATTTTATCAATAGAATCATTTAAGTTTTTTATTTCTTCAGACATTTTTTCAATTTTTGCCCGATTTTTATTTACTTCTTCGATGATTTTCTTTTGTTCTGTTAAAGAAGGAATTGGTATTAAGAGATTTTCAACTTCGGGTTTAGATGTATTGGGCCTTACTGTGGCTATGTTAATCGTTCTCCAAATTTGCATTTGTCCAATTTCGCTTCTTAAAACAAGCTCTAAATATTCGGGTAATAAAATATTTTTCTTTGGCCTAATCGCAAAAGAAAAAGAACCGTATGTAAAACCTTCTAACTCTTTGGGAACTAAAGCAATTTTCCCTGTTGTATTGCCGCATTGAACCATTAAAACATCTCCTTCTTTGACTCTTTTTTCATCAAGTTTTGGAGTATCAAAAGGAATATATTTAACATCAGTCATATCAATTCTTCCATCAACAGTTATATTGGTAACTCTTATCATTGCGACCCTGAACTTCCCCCGGTATAACGGACACACCGAAAGGTTAGGTTACAATATAACCT
>JASEGS010000031.1 GCA_030017995.1 Thermodesulfovibrionales bacterium | reverse complement strand
AACAGATTCTCATGTATCCCAAGGCTATGGGCTGCCTCTGCTACTGACCGCCCGCATGGTTAGCGGAAGGGAAGTTGGTATTTATGTGCTTCCTTGTTATTGCTGCGGCGGTAATTCTATGTTTTGTCACATGGCGTAGTGAGGATTCTATTAGGTCGGCAGGTTATGCGCTTCAACTTATAGGAATGAAATATGAAATCATTTTGGCACCTGAAGCCATTCAAGACTTGAAATTGTTGGATGCTTATCAAAGGGCAAAGATAAAGGATTTGATTGAGGTTCATTTAAGACATGAGCCAACTAAAATAAGTAAGAGCAGAATAAAGAGACTGAAAGGTTTAAGGCATCCACAATACAGGCTAAAAATAGATGATTTTCGCATATTTTATGATATTAAGGAAGACAACGTGGAAATACTTACAATAATCTTAAAATCAAAGGCCGCTGAATGGCTTAAAAAAGCAGGAGAAGGCATATGAAAAAGGTAGCTTTGTCAGAAGTTAAAGATGACCTGTCCAAATTTCTGCGATTAGCGGAAAAAGAGGAAGTAATAATAACACGACATGGAAAACCAGCCGGTGTTTTAATCGGATTTGAAGACGAAGAAGACTGGTTCAATTATCGTCTGGAGAATGATCCGAGATTTTTAAAGAGAATCGAACAAGCCCGTCAGAGTCTTAAATCCGGCAGGGGGATAAAAATAGAAAATATTTAGGCTTAACAAATCACTTGTGCGGATGGCTATTGCCTAAGTCGTTCAACGGATGGCGTAAACCGTCGTTGCCTGTTTCGGACGGTATATCTCAACAGTCGGTTCAATTAATTTTTACCGGCAGTTTACCTTGAAAACCTATTTCTCCTATCAGGCATTTTATTACAGCCACCTGAGCCTGCTCTGAAGGTTCATAGGCTGCAATAAGCATATCAGCTTCTTTGAAGTGTCTTAAAACATATGGACTGCCGAATGAGATGACAATGGATTTTTTTGCCTGCTTGATAAGTTCTATGATCCTTTGCTTCTCTCCATCGCTTATCCCAGAGTTTCCTTTCCACGCTGCAACGCTTGTTAATATCGCGACTACTAACAGTTCGGAGTTCGTGGTTTGCAGCTCATCGTTGAAATAATTTTTTAGTAGCGATGATTTATAAATCTCGCTGTCGCCTGCAAATAGAATATGAGCATTTTTATCTTTTGAAATAGGCAATATGCCGGGACTGCTTTTTACAAGCGTTATTGACATATTGGAAATTTGTTCTGAAATGAATGTATGCGCTTCATAGTTTACATCCGCCTTTTTGATATTATTAATCTTTTTCTTTGCCCTCATTATACGCCCTAACGAGCTATCGATCTGATCTTCGCTAATTTCTTTGGACTCAATGGCTGATAAAAGTTCTTTGACTGTCATGTCGGCATCCACAGGATGAAGCAGGACATTAACTCCTGCCTTTATGCATTCAGCAGGTACATTGCCGAAGTCTTTCAAAGCGTTCATATTCAGGGCATCAGTGATTATGAGGCTGTCAAAGCCTAATTCTTTTCTCAGTAAATCTGTGATTATTTTTTTTGAAAGGCTTGCTGGTTTTGAGTCAAATGCAGGGACTGTCAGATGTCCTATCATGATGCTGCTTACGCCAGACTTAATTGAATGAATAAAAGGCGCTAAATCAATTCTGATTAAATCATCCTTAGACTTGTTGATGACAGGCAGAGCGATATGCGAGTCAATTGCGGTGTCTCCATGCCCTGGGAAATGTTTTGCGCAGCTTATAATGCCCATACCTTCGAGTATTCTTATATATTGCGAGCCGAACCAAGCCACATCTTTTGGATTGTCTGAGAATGCCCTTGTGCAGATGATGGGGTTATCAGGATTCTGATTGACATCCATTACTGGAATGAGAGGCATGTTTATGCCTATATCTATCGCTTCATTTGCTATGGCTCTTACTGCATTTTCGAGAATTAAGACATCCTTAGGCTTATTTTTATTGATAGCTGCTGATACCGCCATCTGGCAGGGGAAGCTGGTAGCATTCTTAATCTGTTGTCCGACACCGCATTCAATGTCTGAGGCTATGAAAAGCGGAATTTCTGCGATTGATTGCAGCTTATGAATAAAATCCGTTGCTTTAGTGTTCTCTCCGCCAAATATGATGAATCCGCCTATGCCTTTTTCAATAAGGCTGAATACTCTATCACGATATGAGTTTTCATGGGTTTTATCTCCGTCGAGTCTGCAGATAATCAGTTGATAAAGTTTTCTTTTTAATGAATCAAGCATGAAGGAGTTTATCAGATTAGAAAACATGGAGACAATATGGTTAAAATAAAACATGAAATATTATCTCTCTGACAGATGTGCTCTCAAATGGCTGGGAACGCCTTCTGTTTATGATATTGCCAATGATGAGCTTTATGAGATGGATGATAATGCCTTTGAGTTTTTACAAAAATGTGCGCTCCCTGATGGGTGTGACGGCGATAGTATTGACAATGAATTCCTTGACTATTGCCTTTCTGAAGACATACTGACCACAAAAACTGTTCGTGTTAAAAGGCCTCCATTGATAAAATCCTGTGTCCCGTCTTTGCGGTATCTTGAACTCCAGATTACGGACAGGTGCAATCTCAAGTGCAAACACTGCTATATAGGAAAACCTGAAAATAATGAACTCTCATTAGACGAAATAAAAGACATATTGAATGAATTTCAAGAGATGCAGGGACTCCGTCTTCTGATAACAGGAGGAGAGCCGTTAATGCATAAAGACTTCGAGACAATTAATGCATTGCTGCTTGATTACAATTTCAGAAAGATACTGTTCACAAATGGTCTTCTTTTGAAAAATGAGATATTAAAGGGGCTTAATGTCAACGAGATACAGTTCAGCATTGACGGCATGAAATACGGGCATGAGGCATTGAGGGGGGAGGGGACATATAATATTGCGATGCAGAGAATAAAGGATACGCTGGATGCTGGGATCGCTGTATCAATAGCTACAATGGTCCATATGGAGAACCTTGATGAATTCGATGAAATGGATATACTCTTCAGGTCAATGGGCATAAAGGACTGGACAGTGGATGTGCCAAGTGTTTCGGGCTATTTAAAAGAGAATGCTGTTTTTCAGGTTGCTCCTGAAATTGCGGGGAAGTATCTGAATTACGGGTTTGGAGACGGACTGCACGGAGGAGGTGAGGGGTTTGCATGCGGTCTTCATCTCATGTCTGTAACTGCCAATGGCAATATATGTAAATGCGCCTTTTATTCTCATGATCCAGCAGGGCATATTAAAGACGGACTCAAAAACACATGGGCTGACATAAAACCCTTGAGGTTAGAGGATCTGGAATGCTGGGATTTATCATGCAAGTTTATCAATTCATGCAGGGGCGGGTGCAGATACAGAGCGGAGATAGGCGGCGGTGCGCTAAAAAAAGACCTTTACAAATGCTATGGACATGATATAATTAAATCATCAGGGCATGGAGCCCGTGGTTAACCCTATGAAAGGGAGGTGTTATATATGGTTATAAGGAAAGTCTCAAGGAAGGGTGCATTAACCTGCAAATGCAAGGGTTCTTGCTAAAGTAAAAATCTTTATTTGTTATCTTCATAAGGGGTCTTGAAAGACCCCTTATTTGTATTTATAGTGGTTAAGCTTTATATTTGGAACAATCATATGTCATAATTAAAAATGTCATTAATAAGGGTAATATTTATTTTTATTTTCATTCTGTCGTTTAGCTCGGCAGCATTAGGCGCTTCAAAGAAGAAATATGTTCAGTTAGACAATTCCGCAGTCCTCAAAGAGGAAACTCCCTCTTATGCAGCAACGGCGTATCTGGAATACCTTGTCGGATATGAGGCAGAGCTAAATGGCAAATGGGAAGATGCCTTAAGGCACTATTCAAATGCCTTAAAATTGGATCCCTCCTCTGCATATTTAAAGACCCAGATCAATTATATGCTTGTCAGGCTAGGAAAGATTAAAGAGGCGCTGTCTGGACTTGAGGAGGTTTCTGATAAGCATCCTGATTATGCGCCTGCCCTTATGCTGCTCGGCGAACTATACAACTCTCAAAAAAGGATAGATGATGCCATAAGGGTATATGAAAGGATTTTGACAATTGGAGCGTCTGAAGCGAACAGGGCGTCTCTCCTTTTAGGTGTTCTTTATGCTGCGAAAGGCGATTTTCAGAAGGCGATTGCCACTCTTGAAAATCTTTTGAAGAAAGAGCCTGAAAATATCATGGCGATGTACTATATTGCTTCAATTAATATTGACAGAAAAGAATATGAAAAGGCTGAAGAAAAGTTTAAAAAGATTTTAGAAATTAATCCTGCCTTTGATGCCGCCTACCTGAACCTCGGCTTAATAAATGAGGCTAAAGGGAATATAAGTGTAGCGGAGGAATATTATAAAAAGGCTATTGAGATAAATCCCAATAATCTTTTTGTGAGGGAGAAACTCATGCAGTTGTATATAACCGAGAAGTCTTTTGATAAAGTCATCAAAGAACTTGAAAAGATTTCCGGTGAGATGCCTAAGAATATTGAGGTGCATCAGAGGCTCGGCCTGTTATACCTGCAGGAAAAACAGTATGATAAAGCCCTTTCTGAATTCAGGATAGTGCTTGAAGCAAGACCTGACGATATTGCATCGCGATACTATCTCTCTATGGTGTTGACGGATATGAAGAGATATGACGAAGCTATAGAGGAGTTGAAGAAAATAATATCAACCGATCCCAAGAATATAAATGTCTTTGTAAATATGGCGTTTATCTATTCAAGGCAGGGCCGCCATGTTGATGCTGCAAAGGTGTATGAAGAGATATTGAGTTTTGATAAAAGCAAATCTGAAATATACGGCTATCTTGGCAATGAATATATACAGCTTAAGGATTATAAAAAGGCAGAGAATATCCTCAAGGAAGGTCTCGGTCAATTTAAGGACAGCGAAGAATTGCATTTTAATATTGCTGTTTTATATGAAAAGACAGACAGATTTGATGATATGGTTTATCATTTAAAACATACCATTGAACTCAATCCGAAGCATGCTGACGCCATGAACTATCTCGGTTATAGTTACGCAGATAAAGGCATAAATCTTCAGGAAGCTCTTTCTCTTATTGAAAATGCCCTGAAATTAAAGCCTGACAGCGGTTACATTATTGACAGCCTTGGCTGGGTATATTTTAAGCTTGGCAGGCTTGATGACGCAGTGAAAACTATAAGGAAGGCATTGGAATATATTAAGGACGACCCTGTAATTCATGAGCATCTCGGGGATATATATAATGCCCTTGGCAATTACAAAGATGCAATAGACGAATGGAACGAGGCTTTAAAATTCCATGGAAAAGAAGAGGGATTAAAGGAAAGGGTTGAAAAAAAGATAGAATCAGCGAAACGGAGAATGAGCGAATCGGTGAAGTAAAGATGCATGCCCGTTCATCTGTTGTTTTAAATGCCCCTGCCAAAATAAACTGGTCGCTGTATGTGATTAATAAGAGGGACGACGGTTATCATAACATTCTTTCTCTTATGCACTGTGTGAGTCTTTATGACACGCTTTCTTTTGAGTATTCAGACAGGATCGAAATTGCTGCCAATATTGACATTCCCATGGAGCAAAATCTTGTTTTTAAGGCAGCAAGACTTCTCCAACAACATGCAGAGACTAAGAAGGGCGCCAGAATTACTCTTTTAAAGGAAATTCCGTCAGGCGCGGGACTCGGCGGAGGAAGCAGCGATGCAGCATATACGTTAGAAGGTTTAAATATGTTTTGGGGACTTGGGTTGAGCAGGGAAGAGCTTAAGGGGATAGCGGAGAAGATAGGCTCTGATGTGTCTTTCTTTTTTGCAAATATCGCGGGCAGCCCTATTTCCATTGTTGAGGGGAGGGGTGAGATTTTAACCCCATTAAATATAAATATCCCTTATGCATTGTTGCTTGTAAAACCTTCAGTGTCTGTATCCACTGCATGGGCTTATAAGAGAATAGGGGCGAGACTTAATATTCAGGAGTCAAGCTCCGAATTGACAAAAATAGGTAATAATATTAATAATATTCAGTTAATTTTTGAAGCTCTTAAGGGCAGGGATTTCAGCGCTCTTAAAACGACAATACATAACGACTTTGAAGAAGCTGTTATAAAGAGTCATCCTGTTATCGGCAACTTGAAGAATAAACTTATTTCTGCCGGCGCAGTGTCGGCGCTTATGAGCGGCAGCGGCTCTACGGTCTTTGGGGTTTTTGAGGACAGGGATAAAGCTGTGGCTGCATCAAGGCAATTTTCTTCATTCTGGAATAGGGTGGTTGAGACATTAATTACAGTGAATAGGTGATCAATGTTTTTGGGGCGTCGACAAGCGGAAAGTCAGCAGATTTTGGATCTGCCATTCCCAGGTTCGAATCCTGGCGCCCCAGTGATTATAGGCTAATTTTGGAGGATAGAATGACTAACGGCATAAAGCTTCTGACAGGGAATGCAAACAGGCCACTGGCTGTAAATGTCAGTGAGCATTTGGGAATCTCACTTGCAGATACCACTGTCGCTGCATTCAGCGATGGTGAGATAATGGTGCAGATTAATGAAAATGTAAGAGGCGCTGATGTGTTTGTAATTCAATCAACCTGCACACCTGTTAATCATAACCTTATGGAATTGCTTCTCATGATAGATGCGTTAAAAAGGGCATCGGCGAGCAGGATTACCGCAGTGATACCCTATTATGGATATGCCAGACAGGACAGAAAGGTTCAGCCGAGAGTTCCCATATCTTCCAAGCTTGTTGCTGACCTGTTGACTGCTGCAGGGGCAAACAGGATTTTGACGATTGATCTCCATGCAGCGCAGATTCAGGGTTTTTTCAATATCCCGGTTGACCATCTTTATGCAGCATTCGTTTTGCTTGATTATCTTAAGAGATGTGAATTTGAAAACCTTGTTATAGTTTCACCTGATGCCGGGGGAGTGGAGAGGGCGCGTGCCTTTGCCAAGAGATTGAATGCTTCTCTCGCTATTATTGACAAGAGACGCGAAGTCGCCAATGTGTCGAAGGTTATGAATGTAATAGGTGAGGTTAGAGGCAAGGATGCAATCATTCTCGATGATATGATTGATACAGCCGGAACAACAGTGCAGGCTGCACAGGCTCTTAAAGATACCGGCGCAAAAAGGGTGTTCGCAGCATGCAGCCACGCCGTGCTGTCAGGCCCGGCCATTGACCGGATAAATGGTTCATCGCTTGAAGAGGTTATAACCACTGATACAATACCATTGGATGATAAGACAGAGGCATGCAGGAAACTAAAGGTTTTAAGTGTATCAGCGCTTCTATCTGAGGCTATAAAAAGGATTCATGAAGAGACTTCAGTAAGTTCTTTATTTGTATAAATGTTATAACACATATTCTTAGGAGGAAATATGGAAAGGGTTACGCTTAATGTAGAAAAGAGAGAGCAGAAAGGAAAAGGCGGAGCGCGGTCATTGAGGAGGGGCGGGGTTATCCCTGCAATTCTTTATAGAGGCGGCAATTCTACGCCTGTGAAGCTTTCCGGCAAGGAGCTTTCTCAATTCATAAGCAGGACAGCAGGGGAGCAGGTTATAGTTAATCTTCAATTCCCTGAGGACATGAAACAGGCTGTAGTGAAGGACTATCAGGTTGACCCTGTTATGGGTAATTTGCTACATGTTGACTTTCAGGAAATATCAGCCACCGAGACATTGAGGGTTATGGTGCATGTGGTTATCAAGGGCGAGGCTATCGGCGTCAAGAGGGACAAGGGAATTCTTCAGTACGGGTTGAGGGAGATAGAAATAGAATGTCTTCCGGATCAGATACCCGGCCATATAGATGTTGATGTCTCCAGCCTGCTTATCGGCCAGTCAATCCATGTCAGCGATCTAAAACTTGGAGAAGGCGTCCGCATACTCACTGATCTTGACGAGGTTCTCGCGACCGTAATATCTGTGAAGGAAGAGGTTGTTGCAGCGCCTGCTGAAGCAGAGATAGCAGCAGAGCCTGAGGTAATCAAAAAAGGCAAAAAGACAGAAGAGGAAGCTAAGTAATTGTGGGTTGTTGCTGGTCTCGGCAATCCTGGCGATAAATACTCCAGAACCAGGCACAACATAGGTTTTCTGGTTATAGACCGGCTTTCTGAAGTATATAGTATTCCTTTAATTGAGAAGGATTTGTATATTATCGGTAAAGGGGCTATAGAAGGTAGTGAGGCTATTCTTCTTAAGCCTCTTACATTTATGAATAGAAGCGGGATCGCTGTTAGCAGAATACTCCAGAAAAAAGGGATCACCCCGGATAGACTGATCATTATACATGATGATCTCGATATTGATACCGGCTTGATAAAGATAAGAAGAAGCGGGTCTTCAGGCGGCCACAAAGGAATTGAGTCTATTATTCAAGAACTGGGGACAAAGGATTTTGTGAGACTGAAGCTTGGAATAGGACGGGGTGCTTGCGTACCAGTAGAAAAATATGTCCTCAGCAATTTTAAACCCATTGAAAAAAGCCTGATAAAAGATGCTATAATTAAATCAGCCGATGCAGTAGCAAGCATTATGACAGAAGGCATTGATAAGGCCATGAACAGGTATAACAGATCGGTGCGCGCTTCAGTGGCACAGACATAGAATGCTGAATGGATATTTTTATTAGAAATATATCTGAAGAAGCGATAAAGACTGATGCCCTGATCCTTCCCTTTTTTGAGAATTATCCGCCGGATATCTATTCTGATATTGATTATATAATCGGTGGCCTTATTAAGAAGGTTATCAATTCGAAGGAATTCACAGGAAAGCAAAACCAAATCACACTACTTCATGTAAGAAATATAAACGCTGACAGGATATTGCTTACAGGGCTTGGCAAGCAAAATGATATAACATCCGAAAAGATACGACAAGGAGGCGGCAAAGCCTTTTCGTATCTCAGAGGGATAGGGGTTAAGGAGATTGCTGTATCCACGGCTCTGTTCGATTGTCTGCCAAAAGGATTTACAGCATTGAAAAAACCTGTGTTTTACTTTATTGAAGGAGGGCTTTTAAGTCTTTACAGATTTGAAAGATATAGAAAAACAGAAAACGGGACGGAGATTAAAAAGGCAACCATTTTAGGTGATAAAGATATCCCTTTGAAATGGCTCCGCGTTTTGGTTGATTCTGTAAATTTTGCCAGAGACATTATAAATACGCCTTCTAATGACATGACGCCCGATGTCCTCAGTAATAATGCCCTCGGTCTTTCCAGTAGGAAAATAAAAGTCAAAGTCTTGGAAAAAAGGGATATCGAAAAAGAGGGCATGCATGCCTATCTCTCTGTATCCAGAGGGTCTACAGAACCGCCCAAATTTATAGTTCTCCAATACAAAGGCGGCAAGGGGGCGCCATTAGCCCTTATCGGCAAGTCTATAACCTTTGACAGCGGAGGCATTTCCCTTAAGCCTGCAGAAGGTATGGAAAAGATGAAATATGACATGGCTGGGGGAGCTGCTGTTCTTGCCATCATAAAGGCAGCTTCAGAATTAGAATTACCTGTAAATCTTGTTGGTGTGCTGCCTGCAGCGGAAAACCTCCATGGAGGAAGCGCATCGAAGCCAGGCGATGTCGTAAAGTCTCTGACAGAAAAGACGATAGAAATAATAAATACAGATGCAGAAGGACGTCTTGCTCTTGCAGATGCTATAGGTTATGTAATAAAATATTATAAACCACGGGCTGTAATCGATATTGCCACGCTGACCGGCGCATGCTCTGTTGCCCTTGGCAACGAATCGATTGCTATGATGGGCAATAATACTGAACTGATGGGAAGATTGAAAGAGGCATCGGAAGAAGCTTATGAAAGGGTCTGGCAGATGCCGCTTTTTGACGAATACAAAGAGTATATCAAAAGCGATGTCGCAGACCTAAAAAACAGCGGAGGCAAAAACGGTTCCCTTGTTACAGCCGGTTATTTTCTTAAGGAATTTGCAGGCGATACCCCATGGGTTCATCTCGATATCGCAGGCACTGCGTGGAATGAAAAGGATAAACCATATCTGCCAAAAGGCGCCACAGGCATCGGGGTTAGATTAATGCTTAATTTTTTAAAGGAGATACAGTCATGATTTTTCTATTATCTTTATTTGGATTTTTGTTAATGCCATCGCTTGTTTTTGCATGGGGACCTTTGACGCATACTTTTTTGGCAAATGAAATATATACTCTTACACCTTTAATTCCAGCAGGCATTATGACCCTTTTGAGGAAATACAGACAGGACTTTCTTTATGGGAATTTAATGGCGGATATGATTTTGGGGAAGAAATACCTCCCTGACGACAAAAGCTCTCATAGCTGGGAGATGGGATTGAAACTTTTTGATCAGGCTGAACGAGATTCAGAAAAGGCATTTGTTTATGGATATCAATGTCATTTGGCTGCTGATACTGTTGCACATGAGATGCTGACAGAAGACAGGCGGAATATGGGGCATGCATGGCTTGAGATGAAGGCAGATAGTATAATAAACAAGGTTTATTGGCTTGAGTCTGTGACGATTAGCAAGACTGTCCAGAAGAGAAATGACAGATTCCTCGAGGATTCCCTCGATAGGTTCATTTTTTCATTTAATACGAACAAGAGGATATACAAAAGCATGGTCTTTTTGTCATTTTTAAATAAAAAGAGAAAAAGGGGAGTTGACAAAAAACTTATCTGCGATCTCCATGACGAATCTATAGCGGGTATGCTGGATCTGCTACAGAACGGCGAAAATGCCGATGTCCTGAACAAAAGCCCTCTTTAATATGTTCGACAAAAACTATCTTTTGCCCTCAGAAGCGCTGGATCGCATTTTATCTGTCATCTCTGCTCCATTTTTATCTGACGAAAGACTGAAAATCGAAGAATGCTATAGCCGTATTGCCGCAGTTGATATTGTCTCTCCTGAAGACCTCCCTGCCTTTTCACGTTCTACAGTTGACGGCTATGCATTGAATTCAAAGGACACATTCGGCGCAAAGGACACAATCCCTGCCTATATTAATATAAGGCATGAGGTATTCATGGGGGCTTCTCCCGATTTTGAGATAAAGCAGGGAGAGGCTGCAAAGATACCGACAGGAGGAATGCTTCCAGCAGGAGCAGACGCAGTATTAATGCTTGAGCACTCGCAGGTTATATCCCCTGATATGATAGAGGTAACGAAATCGGTTGCTCCGGGTGAAAATGTCATTCAAAAAGGCGAGGATATTAAAGAGGGAGAGGCTGTTATTACAAAAGGCCATAAATTAAGGGCGCAGGATATAGGCGCGCTCGCAGGCATAGGAATAACAGAAATAAATGTCTTTAAAAAACCAATAGTATCGATAATATCCACAGGAGATGAAATAGTTTCTGCAAGCAATTCATTGAATTTAGGGCAAGTAAGGGACATTAATTCATTTGTCCTGTCAGGCCTGATAATGGAGCATGGAGGAATGCCTGCAAAAAAAGGGATATTCAAAGACGACTATGAAATTATAAAGAAGATAATTCATGAATCATTGAATGATTCGGATATGGTTCTGATCAGCGGAGGCACATCAGCAGGCGCAAAGGACATGACTGCGCAGATAATAGATGACATCGCCGGATTATATGGAGGAGGGGGCGTGCTTTTTCACGGCGTCTCTTTAAAGCCCGGAAAGCCTGTGATCGGAGGCGTTGTTAATAACAAGCCCATTTTAGGACTTCCAGGACACCCTGCAGCTATAGTTGTATGCTTTAATCTCTTTATAAGGCCGATTTTGGAAAAATTAAGCGGACTAAATGGCAAAAACCTTGATAAAAGCATAAAGGCTAAAATGGCAAAAAGTATAGCCTCTGCTGCTGGGAGAGAAGATCACATAAGGGTTTATCTTGAGAAACATGGGAATGAACTGCTATCTGTGCCTGTTCTGGGCAAGTCTGGATTAATAACAACCCTTGTCAAAGCTGACGGCATTGTTATCATTCCCCATGGAAAGCTCGGTCTGGATAAAGGAGAAGAAGTGACGGTAAAGTTATTTTAATAGTTTATAGCTGTAACTTATTTTAGCTGTGCCTTCAAGAGTTGCCTTAACAGAACAATATTTCTCCATAGACAGGTCTATTGCCTTCTTCACAGCTTCTTCTGATAAGTCCTTGCCTGAGACGATGAATTCTATTTCAATCTCTGTGAACTTTTTTGGATAGGTGTCTGCCTTTTCTCCTTTTATATTTATCTCGATATCCGTTACCTGCTGCTTCTTTTTTGTCAGAATTGATGCCACATCCATACCGGAACAGCCACCGAGACCTACAAGGAGCAATTCCATTGGCCTCATGCCTGTATCATTGCCGCCTACCTCTTGATCACCATCCATAACAATTGCATGACCTGTGCCTGATTCTCCTGCAAACTGAAGACCGTCAACCCATTTTACTTTTGCGTTTAACATCTCTGCCTCCTAAATCTGATGATTTACGAATTTGTTAATTGCAATCTCTGTATTGCTGTTGCTTTTCCGTTTTTTTCTTCTATCTCTATAATAACTGCTGAGAGCAGTCCTCTGCCATCTGCAACATTATATTTTCTGGGCATGTGCAATAAAAATCTCTCTATTATCTGTTCTTTTTCAATGCCTATAACAGATGTCTGGGGTCCTGTCATGCCTACATCTGTGATATAGGCTGTGCCCCCGGGGAGCAGCTTTTCATCCGCTGTCTGAACATGGGTATGCGTACCAATAACAGCGCTGACCAGTCCATCCATGTAATAACCAAATGCTATTTTTTCTGATGTTGCTTCTGCATGAAAATCAATAAGGATTATGTTTGTGGATTCCCGTAATTTCTCCACCTCATTTTTAGTTGTCCTGAAGGGACAGTCAAGGGTGTTCATAAAAACCCTTCCCGAGACATTTATTACAACTGCTTTTACTCTCTCTGAAATGCTGAATATGGCGCTTCCGTAGCCCGGCACTCCGGGAGGATAATTGATGGGTCTTAGTATCCTGTCTTCTTTGGCAATAAACGGTAATGCTTCTTTTTTATCCCATATATGATTGCCGGTTGTGATTATATGGATTCCGCAATCAAAAAGTTCAGAAGCTGTCTTCTCGGTTATTCCAAAGCCGCCTGCTGCATTCTCCCCATTGGCAATGACGAAGTCTATATTATATCTGTTTACAAGATTGGGCAACAGATTTTTTACTGCTTGTCTGCCTGCCTTGCCAACTATATCACCAATGAATAGGACTTTCATTTATTTTGCATAATCCACATATCTTGATTCTCGTATCACCGTCACTTTTATCTGACCGGGATAGGTCATTTCTGATTCTATCTTCTTTGCGAGTTCTTTTGATATTACTGAGCACATCTCATCTCTGACATCCTCAGGTTTAACTATTATTCTTATCTCTCTGCCTGCCTGAATCGCAAAGCATTTATCCACACCGTCAAATGACATAGCAAGCTCTTCCAATTTTGATAGACGTTTTAAATAGTTTTCGATGCTTTCCCTTCTTACTCCGGGTCTTGCTGCTGACAGTGCGTCACCTGCTGCTACAAGGGCTGACTCAACACATACAGGGTCTACTTCGCCGTGATGAGCAAGGATGGCGTTTATTACATAATCATTCTCCCCGTATTTTTTGGCAAGGGTTGCCCCTATTTCCTGATGTGAACCTTCCATCTCGTGATCAACTGCCTTGCCTATGTCGTGCAGCAAACCGCCTCTTTTAGCAAGTTTTATATCAACACCCAGTTCTCCTGCCATCATGCCTGCAAGATAGGCAACTTCTTTTGAGTGTTGCAGGATATTTTGTCCGTAGGATGAGCGGTATTTTAATCTGCCGATGATTTTTATCAATTCCGGATGCATGCCGGAAATGCCGAGATCAAAAACAGCTTTCTCGCCTTCTTCTCTTATGGTTGTATCAACCTCGTTTTTTATTTTTTCGACAACTTCCTCTATTCTTGAGGGGTGTATTCTTCCATCTGCTATAAGTCTTTCCAGAGCTATCCTCGCTATTTCCCTTCTTACCGGATCGTGTGCTGACATGGTTACGAGTTCAGGTGTGTCGTCAACAATGAGGTCAACACCTGTGGCTGCCTCAAATGCCCTGATGTTTCTGCCCTCCCTGCCAATAATCCTGCCTTTCATCTCATCATTGGGAAGGCTTACTGCTGATACTGTAGCATCAGCAACATAATCGCTTGAATACCTCTGAATAGCAAAACTTATTATTTCCTTTGCCTTTTTTTCTGCAGTTTCTTTTGCCTCGTCTTCTATTCTTTTGGCGAGTTTGGCTGCCTCAAATTTAGTATCTTCTTCTATCCTCCTGAAGAGTTCCTGTTTCGCCTCATCAGTGCTGATTCCTGATATTCGTTCCAATATAAGAGTTTGTTCTTTTATCAGATGTGAATACTGACTTTCTTTTTCTGATAAAGTTCGCTCCCTTGAATTGTAATCCCTTTCTTTTTTGCTTAATTCGTTTTCCCTTCTCTCAATCTGGTCCAGCTTTTTTTCTAACTGTTCTTCCTTAAGTCTTAGCCTTTTATCAAGCTGGTTAAGCTCTTTTGTTTTTTCCCTGATTTCTCTTTCTGTCTCTGACTTTGTCTGGTATGCCAGATCCTTTGCAGAAATAGTCGCCTCTTTTTTTATTGCTTCTGCTTCTCTTTTTGCATTTTCTAATATTTGCCTTTTCTCTTTTTCGACTGCTATCTTACGGGACCTGAGGATATTTTTATAGATTATAAATGATATAAATCCCGTAACAATGCCTACAGCAATTGCGGTCAGGACTAAAACTGAGTTATTGTCCATGGGCTATTCCCCCCCCTTAATTAAATTTTTAAAAAGCAGGACTCTTTACTTCTTGTTTCCAACTTTAGAGAGAAGACAATGGACAGGCAATAAAAGGTTAGACAGATTCCTCAGGATGATTGAAGTCAAAAGAGGCTTTCATGATGGTTGTTTTTTTATATGAATTATTATTGTAACCCGTCATGTTTTTGTTTATTGAAACCTTTGTTTTCAAGCCCTGACTCCTTTATTTCCATCGATTTTATTGCAGCTATCCATTTTAAAAACCCACCCTGCCGTGTAGATAAAATTAGATCCCTGTTTCTACAGGTGGGTGCCTCCAAGATAACATAGGCTTCCTCATCCCCATGCGGGGGAGGCCTGCACACCGTTTATCTAACTCTGGCCCCCCAAATATCTAATTTGCGGGATCAACACTTCCACCTATCACCAACAGGGCAGGTGTCCTATCCCTTTCTTTTCCTCTATATTTTATAACAAAAATATACAGTATAAGCAACTAAAATCTTCATGCTCTTAAACGGCTAAATGCTATAATAAAAAATGGATAAGGTTTTTTTAAAGAGAAGCAGCAGAGTCTCTGCTGGACATCTCTGGATATTTTCCAATGAACTAAGCACAAGTCCGAAAAAATTTGATCCCGGCTCCCTTGTCCAAGTCTATGATAACCAAGACAGATTTATAGGCATAGGGTATATAAATCCTCAATCCCTTATATCAGTAAGACTGTTGACGAGGGCAAAGAAATCAATAGATGCTGATTTTTTCAGGAATCGCATAATAGATGCAGTAAATTATAGAAAGGCATTTTTTCATGATAGTGACGCTTTAAGGATTATTTACAGTGAAGGAGATTTTGTTCCCGGTTTAATAGTTGACAAGTATGGTGATTGTCTTGTGGTGCAGTTTTTAACCCTCGGGATTGAGAAGATGGGTGATATGATACTGAATGTACTTGATGATGTTCTTTCTCCGGCAGTTATTGTGCTGAGGAATGACAGCCAGAGCAGGATACTTGAGGGGCTTCCGCTTGAGAAAAGGATCGTGAAGGGTTCTTTTGAAGAATTCCCTGTAATCCACGAAGGAGAGATTGCCTTCGAGATTGACCCTATGACAGGACAGAAAACAGGATTTTTTCTCGACCAGCGGGAAAACAGGATAGCCCTATCAGAATATATTAAAGGTGGAAGGGGACTTGACCTTTTCTGTTATTCAGGCGCATGGGGGCTGCATCTTGCAAATAAAGGGGCTACTGTAACCGGTGTTGACGATTCATGGATAGCCATCGAAAAGGCTAAAAAGAACGCAGAGTTAAACAGTTTTGGAAACAAGTGCAGTTTTATAAAGGATGATGTGTTTAATTTTCTTAAAAGGGAGGAGGCATCGGGTAACCTTTATGATTTTGTTGTACTTGACCCGCCTGCCTTTGTAAAAAGCAAGGTGAAGATTAAAGAGGCATTAAGGGGATATAGGGAGCTAAACTCCATGGCCATGAAGATTGTAAGGGAAGGGGGTATTCTTGCTACTTCTTCATGCTCTTACCATATAGAAAAAACGGTTTTCATTGAGATGTTAAGGGATTCTGCGAAAGACGCTAAGAGAATTCCAAGACTTTTAGAGTACCGTTCTCAGGGAAGGGACCATCCAGTATTGCTTACAGTTCCTGAAACAGGGTATCTTAAATGCGCATTTCTTAAATTATAGTTTTAAAATTTCAATTAATATGTAACCTAAAATTTTTACTTGACAACTGTATTTTGATTTGCTATTTTATATTCAGAAACGCCTCGTTACCTCCCCTAAGCTGCTGTCCAGTTCTCACGGACAGCAGCACTTTTATTTTGAAGGCATGGCATTGTATTGGAGCGGTTTCAGCAGCTTATAGAATATCTATTAATTCATATTTCCTGCTGCCCATGCCGAGTTTTTCTGATTCTTCAATCTGAATAAAATAATTTTTCCCATGCAGCTTTAAGATGATGTCATCTCCTTCTTTTATCCCTTCATCTTCGGCAAGAGATGATGCAAGTGGCTTTGTTTTAAGGAGGAGGTCTATAGATGCCTGTTCAACGGATACGATATCGTCTGAAATCAGTATTCCAATATCCTGCATAATCGGGACATCGGCTGCTGGCATACAATCACACTCGGGCTGTATTTCTGTAAGAAAGTTTATGTAAAGTATCTTGTTTGGCTTAAAGGTGTTTATAACTGTCTTTGCAGCTTCAGCGAGGGATTTCATAAACATTTCGTCATTTGCTTCCGTCATCACCAGCGCGCCTTCAGGACATACCCTTGTGCATCTGCCGCACCTCCAGCATCTCTCATCCTCGTAAGTAAACTTTTCATTATCAAATTTTATGCAGTCAAGTGGGCAGACCTCTTCACACTGGTAGCAAAGGGCACACCTTTTTTCATCCCATATAAAATTGCCTTCGCCAATGACATGCATCGAACCCCTGCCGCATTTCCATCCGCAATGCCTGTGGCTGCCGCTTACACCACCCATAGCAAGATTTTTTATCGCCCCTGCATAACCGGCATTTATATGGCCTTTCACATGCGAACAAACTATCATTGCAGGGACATCATATATGAGGGATGCCACTGCTATCTCTCCCAGAATATCTCCGGCTTTGACCATGATGTTGTCGTTTCCGTAAAGACCGTCAGCAATTACAACAGGCGCTCCAACCGAAAGGTGGTTGATTCCGTTCTGGTTTGCAACCTCAAGATAGTCCAGTCCCTTTATTCTCACGGTATCAGTGACAAATGGCTTTGCTTGCATTGCCTTTAAGGCATCTGTTACCTTTCTGAGAAATACAGGTCTTACAATCCTATGGGCTCCTTCTGATCCGAAATGAGTTTTTATTGCCACCCATTCATCAGCCTCAAAATATTGTGAAAGATTTATCTTTTCTAATAGCCTTTCAAGCTTGCCGGGCATGCTCTCGTTATATTTCCACTTTTTTACCCTTGCTGATGCGAAATATACCTTTGACATAATTCCACTCCCTTTTAAAGAGATAGGACACAGTATTTCCGCTCGCTCCAATACAATGCCCTGTCTACTTTTCTTTAATTTGCGATTTTATTATATATCAGCGCTATCAGCCAAGCGCTGACAAACCCGTCGAGGAATCCATAGAATAATCCTAAAAAGCTACCAAAAGGAGAAATCGCATATCCTGGATAGATTGACTGGGCAAGCGCTTCGAGAAATAGTTTGCCATAGCCTGTATAAAAGGAAAGCCATGTGGTAATGAACAGCGAGCCTCCCCATACACTTCCCAATGCAATGCCTAATGCCGAAGGTTTGAGTTTCATCTTTGCCTCCAAATTTATTAAAAATGTATAATGAAAAGATGCTGAATAAATCTTCAATCAGGCTTTTAATAATAATTATACTCTTATTTGCGCCTGTTATTGCAGGAGCAAGACAATCTCTGCCTGAATACAATCTTAATGTATCGTTAGATATTCCGGCTTCCAAGATAACAGCCACAGCGAAAATTGACATTCATTCGAAGAATACCGCCGTTCATATTGGAAATCTACGGATACTCGATGTGACTTTCAACAAGCGCAGCGTCCCATTTGAAGTCCAAAAAGGAGTATTGAAAATATCCGGCTTTGACAAAGGCTCTGTTGAAATAAAGTACGAAGGGATATTTAATGAGAGCCCTAATGTCATCTCTGAGAAGGGGATTTCCCTGACCGGATTCTGGTATCCTCAGGCAGAAGGCTTGTTTAAATACAGGCTCATGGCAGCGCTTCCCGAAGGGTATGAGGCAGTATCAGAGGCAGAGGAAATCGTTAAATCTTCAAAAAACGGCATATCGCAGTTCGCATTTGAATTTAATCATCCTGTTGACGGCATAAGTCTTATTGCTACAAAACGCTATCAGATAACAAAGGACAGTTTTAACAACATTGAGATTTTTGCATACTTCTTTCCTGAAGATACGAGGGCTGCAAAGCTCTATCTTGAATATGCAAAGAGATACCTTGCAATGTATGAGAAACTCTTTGGCAAATATCCATATAAAAGATTTTCGATTGTGGAGAATTTCCTGCCTACAGGCCTTTCGATGCCGACATATACGCTGCTCGGACAGGATGTTGTGAATCTGCCGTTCATAGTAGAGACATCTCTTGGTCATGAGATTCTCCATCAGTGGTTTGGAAACCTCGTGTATATTGATTATGAAAAGGGCAACTGGGCTGAAGGTCTTACAACCTATTTATCTGACCATCTGTATGTAGAACAGAAGGGGAAGGGATGGGAATACAGAAAACAGATACTCATTGATTATATGAATTATGTTAATAAAGAGAATGAATTTCCGGTTAAGGACTTCAGTGGCAGGGTTGATTTTTCTACAAGAGCAATAGGCTATGGCAAGACAGCAATGATATTCCATATGCTCAAGAATATGATGGGAGCAGATATTTTTTATGGCGCTTTGAGGGATATTGTGAATGAAAAGAGGTTTCAGAGGGCATCATGGGATGACCTGAAAAAGAGTTTTGAAAGACATTATAAGAAGGACTTATCAGTTTTTTTCACGCAATGGATAGATGAGAAGGGCTTGCCGGAGATCAATTTAAGAGACGTCAGCATGAAGCGGAACGGCAGCAGGTTTGAACTTAATTTCACTATTTTCCAGAAGTCAAAGGTCTATGTAATGGATGTGCCTGTAATATTTTATGGGCAGGACGGCATAAGGAAAAAGGATTTTTTCCGGATCGATAAAGAGAAAAATACATTCAGGGTATTTCTTGATAATGAGCCTGAAAAGATTGTCATTGACGAAGATTATGATATGTTCAGAATGCTTAACAGTGAAGAAATTCCTCCTGTTATAGCAGGTGTTATTGGTGAAGAGAGACCTTTAATAGTTCTACCCGCGAGCAACAAAGAGGCTTATACAGGCATTGTCAATGCTCTTAAGGAAAAGGGGGGTATTGAAAAAGAAGTTAAGGGCATCAAAGAAGCAGATATAAAAAATTCAGCTCTTGTAATACTTGGAAATGACAATCCTTTAATAAACAGGCTTTATGGCAATGTTGTTCTGGATAAGGCTGGATTTAATATTGTGGCAAAGAAGAACCCATGGAATATAAATAAGACCATCGGAATTATTTCTGTCAGCTCAAAAGCAGAGGCTGATGCTGCCTTTAAAAAGATATTTCACTATGGAAAATATAGTGAACTGTCTTTTAATAATGGCAGGAATGCAGGTAAGAATATCAAAGAATCGCAGAGGGGGATAAGTATGACCTCATTTAAACCAGCTGTTGCAATTGCGGTCTCTGCTGTAAAAACATTGCCTGATGTAATAGATGCGGTATCCGGCAAAAAGATAGTTTATATTGGCGAGCAGCATGATCAGTCTAGCCATCATAATACTCAGCTTGAAATCATAAAAGGCTTATATAAGAAGAACAAGAGGATAGCTATAGGAATGGAAATGTTCCAAAGGCCTTTTCAGAAGACACTGGATGATTATATTGAAGGCAGGATTGAAGAAAGGGAATTCCTGAAAAAATCTGAATACTTTAAGAGATGGGGTTTTGATTATAATCTTTATAAACCAATACTTGACTTTGCAAGAACAGAGAAGATCCCTGTGGTTGCTCTGAATATCAGGCGTGAGATTATCAACAAGGTTTCAACAGGCGGGATAGATTCCCTTTCGGATGAAGAAAAGAAAGAAATACCCCCGGATATGGATTTTTCAGATGAGGAGTATAAGGAGAAGCTAAAGAAGGTCTTTGGTATGCACAGGAATTCAAAAGACAGAAACTTCGATTATTTTTACCAATCTCAGATTGTATGGGATGAGACCATGGCTATGTCTATAGATGAATTTTTTAAAAAGAACTCTGATTTTCAGAAGAACGGGCAGATAGTGGTGGTTGCAGGCGGAGGACATATCGAATATAGTTCTGGCATACCAAAGCGGACATTCAGAAAGAACGGCTATCCCTTTGCCACAATTTTGATGGATAGGGATATAGAAACCGGAATCGCTGATTATATTGTATTCCCGGCGACTATGGAAGGGATAATTGCGCCAAAACTCATGGCAGCATTAAGTGATAAAGATGGCATAATAAAAATAGAAAATCTGCCTGAAGACAGCATCTCTAAAAAGGCAGGTCTCGAAGAAGGAGACATAATAACAAATCTTGACGGCGTTCCAGTAAGCAGTGTTGATGACATAAGGATACATCTTTTTTATAAGAAGGCTGGAGATTTGTTGAAGGTAAAAATTATAAGAAAGATGTTTATCTTTGGTAACAAGGAGATGGAGTTTGATGTGCAATTAAAGGATAAAATATGAATAAAGCAGACATTAACAGAGGAGGTTTTGGAAAATAGCTTCTATTTACGGCCATATATCAGGATTAAAGAAAAATTATATCCACTCCCTTGAGAGGATTTATCGCAGAAAGGTCCCGCCTGACATGCTTATAACTCATGAGCTTGCCAGATATGTTGCAGAGATTTCCTTTGATCTGGGCAAACAAATAGGCATTTTTATTGACAGGGACGGCTCTATAACCCATGTAATTGTCGGTGATGCAAAGAGTGTTTTTATCCCACCCCTTGATGACTATCCTATAGGAAGAAGAGCGTTGAGGGGATTGAGGTTCGTTCACACTCATCTTAAAGATGACCCTCTGAATAACGAAGACCTGACAGACCTTTCTCTCCTTAGGCTTGACATGATTGCTGCCATAAGCATCAGGGGTGGACTGCCGCATAATATCTATGCGGCGTACCTTATGCCTTACGGTTCTGAAAAGCAATACGAGACTATTACCGCTGATTTTTACAGGCTTGATCTCGATTTTGACGAATTTGTGACTTCTCTTGAAAGCGAGATGGATAGACAGAGATTAATAAATCGGGCGGACGGAAGGGAAAGGGCAATTCTGGTCAGCGCATCGACAAAGCCTAAATATGAGATGGAAGATTCGATGGACGAACTGAAGGAACTCGCAGTCTCGAGCGATGTGATTGTTCTGGACACTGTTTTGCAGAGGCTGAAAGAGATAAATCCGAAATATATACTTGGTGAAGGAAAGCTTAAGTCTCTCGTCATAAACGCTATGGATAAAGGAGCGACGATTCTGATATTCGACCAGGATTTAAATCCTTCCCAGATGAGGGCAATAGCAGAGATAACAGAGCTTAAGGTCATTGACCGCTCACAGCTTATACTCGATGTATTTGCCCGAAGGGCGCACAGCCGTGACGGAAAGGTTCAGGTAGAGCTCGCACAGCTTAAATATGCGCTTCCGAGACTTACAGGAAAGGGAACAGCGATGTCGAGGCTTATGGGGGGCATTGGAGGAAGGGGCCCCGGCGAGATGAAACTCGAGATAGACAGAAGGCGCATCCGCGAGAGGATTAGCCGTCTCGAAAAAGAACTCGATACCCTGAGCGAGGCAAGGAGGCAGAGAAGGCACAGGAGAGTTGAAAACAAGATACCTATTGTATCAATCATAGGCTATACAAACGCAGGCAAGTCAACCCTTCTCAATACATTAACCAAGAGCTCTACTGTTGTTGAGGATAAGATGTTTGCAACGCTCGACACAGCAAGCAGAAGATTGAGGTTCCCGAAAGAGCGCGAGATTATCATAACCGACACTGTAGGCTTTATAAGAGACCTGCCTAAAGACCTTATGGCCGCATTCAAAGCAACTCTTGAAGAGCTTGAGGATGCTGATTTGCTTCTGCATCTCGTTGATATATCTAATCCCAGATTCGAGCAGCAGATGGAATCCGTTGAAAACATACTCAGGGAGCTTAACTTGACAGACAAAAAGAGAATAATCGTATTCAATAAGACAGATAAGGTTGCGGAGAATGAGATTAAAAACATAGCGAACCGCTACAATGCAGTTTATATATCAGCGCTGAATCAGTCCACGTTTAACCCGCTCCTTGATGCCATAGAGGAAAACATCTGGGATGATGGGAAATTTAAGGGATAAAGGGATAAAAATGAGGTTTATTAGAAACTTGCGGAGAATGTGAAAATTGCCTTGACAGGTTTATCCCCTGATTGTATATTTTGTATATTAGGGTGCAAATACTCTTTTTATGGGGTACAGATGGGGTAACTGTCAGTAGAGACATCTCAGGCAGAATTACAGTTATCTTACCTTGCGACCTTGCGCTCGTCGCCAAAGCCAAAACTATCCTCGGCCACAGATGGCATCCCACTAAAGAATACTGGAGCTTTCCACTGGATAAAATAGACCTTAAAGAAGGAGGTGATGAGTAAGATATTTTGACAGGGAAAAGGAGTCTGGCAATTCTGCCAGAATGAAAACATCCACACCAGGTGCTACTATCATCCCATATTTTGGAGCAAAATGGCACTCGGTGCTATTGTGAACGAGATAAGCAGTTATCGGCTTCGCAAAAAATGCCCTTCGGGCACTTCCGCCAGCCGTAGCCCTAATAAAGATAGTAAAGATAGGGTCAGGTCTTTATTCTTGACATTTCTTGCCTTAAAGTTATACAGTTTTGCATGGCACGGCCATTAAGAATAGAATATGACGGAGCAGTATATCATGTAACATCGAGAGGCAATGAGAAGAAGAATATTTTTAAGTGCGATGAAGATCGATTACTTTTTCTTGATACACTTAAAAACGTAAACGAAAAGTATAATTGGCTCTGTCATGCCTACTGTTTGATGGACAATCACTATCATCTTGTAATAGAAACGCCTGATGGGAATCTCTCAAAGGGGATGAGGCAGC
>JASEGS010000030.1 GCA_030017995.1 Thermodesulfovibrionales bacterium | reverse complement strand
ATTATGCAATCGGAGTCCTTCTTACTTCAACTAAAGAAAGGGACAATATCTTATATCTTTTTTGAACTGATTTTTTAAAGCCTAAAATGACATTTTGTAGAATTATTTGTTAAGCATGGAGATGCATATTCCCATATCTTCCGGCACAGGAGTTGAAAATTCCATATATTCTTCGGTAGCAGGATGAATGAATCCAAGGGTTTGTGCGTGAAGCATTTGCCGGGGAAAGACAATTTTTTTTCTCTTTTCCTCAACCTTTACCTCAACCTCAACCTTTTTACCATATGTCTTGTCTCCGAGCACTGGATGACCTATGGCTGAGAAGTGAACCCTTATCTGATGAGTCCTTCCTGTGCCGAGCTTAGCCTCGATAAGAGTGGCAGCGCTGAATCTCTTAAGCGCCTTCCATCTGGTGACAGCCTCTTTGCCGTGTCTTGTCTTTGTTGACATTTTTTTTCTGTCAGAAGCAGAGCGTCCTATTTCCATAGCAATCTCGCCCGAATCATTTTTGATGCCACCATAAATAAGAACGATATATTTTCTGTTGATTGTTCTTTTTTTGAACTGCTCTATGAGGTCGTAATATGCCTTATCATCGAGCGCAACCACCATTACTCCTGAGGTATCTTTATCGAGCCTGTGTACTACCCCGGGCCGCAAAGGCCCTCCGACTGTTGCTAACTTCTTACAATGATACGCAAGTGCATTAAGTAAAGTGCCTCTGTTATGCCCTGCCGCAGGATAGACGACCATACCTGCTGGTTTATCAACAACGACTAAATAGTCATCCATATAGAGTATTTTGAGGCGAATTGATTCAGGTATCAGCGCTTCTTTTTTTTCTTCTTCGTATCTGTGAAATATGATGATGTCATTTTTTTTAACTTTATAGTTCTGACCTTCGTGTTTGCCGTTAACGAGGATAAAACCTTCTTTTATGAGCCTTTGAACCTGTGAGCGGGTAATGCCTGTCTTTTCGGAAACAAAAATATCGAGTCTTTTTAAGATGTCTGATTGTAAAACAGTTATAATATTAGCTGCCATAATTTTTAAACTTTAGCGAATTGCAAATATTATATCAGACTATGATAAAATTACCATTCACCGCAGCCGGAGGAACACTTTGAAACTTAATGAATTAACTATTTCTGAATTAAGACGGTTTCTTGATAATAGAGAGATTAAGCCTCAGGAAGTTGTAGATGATATTTATAAACGTGTTGATGGTGTGGAAGATAATGTAAGGTCATTCATTACCATTACAAAAAAGGAAGCCTATGAAATGGCAGCGGATGCAGAGCAGGCAATCCTTGAGAATAAGGGATCCCTTCTGACAGGAATACCTGTTGCTGTGAAAGACAACATGTGCACAAAGGATATACTGACCACATGTGCATCAAAGATACTCCATAATTTCAAGCCCCCATATGAAAGCACGGTTACAACACGATTAAAAGAGCAGGGATATATTCTCACGGGAAAGACGAATCTTGATGAGTTTGCAATGGGATCTTCCACAGAGAATTCAGGTTTTCATATTACAAGGAATCCGTGGGATTTGGACTGTGTCCCTGGTGGAAGCAGCGGTGGCTCTGCTGCGGCGGTGGCTGCGGATGAATGTGTTGCAGCCCTCGGCTCGGATACAGGAGGCTCTATAAGACAGCCTGCCGCCTTTTGCGGAGTGGTTGGCTTAAAGCCGACTTATGGAAGGGTCTCAAGGTACGGACTTGTTGCCTTTGCATCATCGCTTGACCAGATAGGCCCTATCACAAAGAATGTGTCCGATGCTGCTATAATGCTTAATGTTATAGCAGGGCATGACCCATTGGACTCAACATCTGCGCCAATTAATGTGCCTGATTTTGCGCAGGCGCTTGGTCAGGAAATAAAAGGGTTAAAGATTGGCATTCCAAAGGAATATTTTATCGAGGGAATTGACAGAGAAGTAGAGGATTTTGTTCGTTTAGCAATAAAGAAGCTTGAATCGCTTGGAGCAATTCCTATTGAGGTCTCGCTTCCGCATACAGGTTATGCGGTTGCTACTTACTATATACTTGCCACTTCAGAGGCATCTTCAAACCTTGCGAGATATGACGGCGTAAAATACGGCCTTAGGGCGAACGGCAAAGATCTGCTCGATATGTATATGCAGACCAGATCAGAGGGTTTCGGCGCAGAAGTTAAAAGAAGGATAATGCTCGGCACATATGCCCTGTCATCGGGTTATTACGATGCCTATTACAAGAAGGGCCAGCAGGTCAGGACATTGATAAAGCAGGACTTTGATAATGTATTCAATGATGTGGACGTGATCGTTACACCAACTTCTCCGACACCTGCATTCAGGGTTGGAGAAAAGGCTGCGGATCCTTTACAGATGTATCTATCGGATATTTTTACAATCTCTGTGAACCTTGCTGGCATTCCTGCCATTTCGATACCTTGTGGATTTACAAAGGATAATCTACCCATGGGTCTGCAGATAATGGGCAGGCATTTTGATGAAGAATCTATATTTAAGACTGCCTATGCTTATGAGCAGAGCACAGAGTGGCATTTAAGGAGACCGTCTCTATGAAGTCAGGAGTCAGGAGTCAGGGGTCAGGAGCTGGAAAATACGAGGCAGTTATCGGCCTTGAAGTCCATGCACAAATGCTGACGGATACAAAGATATTCTGCGGATGTTCCACTAAATTCGGCTCTGAGCCGAATACGCAGACATGTCCTGTTTGTATAGGAATGCCGGGCGTGCTTCCTGTGCTTAACAGGAAGGCGGTTGAATTCGCTGTGAGGACGGGACTTGCCTTAAACTGCAAAATATCTCCATACAGCAGGTTTGCGCGTAAAAATTATTTCTATCCTGACCTGCCGAAGGGCTATCAGATAAGCCAGTATGAACTCCCTATATGCGAGGGAGGATATGTTGAAATCGTTGTTGATGGAGATGTGAAGAAAATCGGCATTACAAGGATACATATGGAAGAGGATGCAGGGAAGAATATACATGAAGGGGGCGGTTCCTACAGCTTTGTTGATTTAAACCGTGCAGGAGTGCCGTTGATGGAGATAGTATCGGAGCCTGATATAAGGAGCCCCAAAGAGGCGGCTGAATATATGAAAAAGCTGAGAACCAGCCTTCGTTATCTTGGCGTGTGCGATGGCAATATGGAACAAGGATCTCTCAGATGCGATGCGAATGTCTCGATAAGGCCTGTTGGGCAAAAGGAATACGGGATAAGGGCAGAGGTAAAAAATATCAACTCATTTAAGTTCGTTGAAAAGGCTCTGGAATATGAGATTAAAAGACAGATAAAGGTTGTTGAAGAAGGAGGAAGGGTAATACAGGAGACAAGGCTTTTTGATTCAGCAACAGGCACGACACATTCAATGAGGTCAAAGGAAGAAGCCCATGACTATAGGTACTTCCCCGAGCCTGACCTCGTGCCTATAAAGGCAGATGCGAAATGGATTAACGAGATCAAAGACGCTCTCCCTGAGCTGCCTGATGCGAAGAGGGAGATGTTCGTCTCTGAATACGGTCTTCCCGAGTATGATGCAGATTTCCTTGTATCCGAAAGATCATTAGCCATATGGTATGAAGATGCTGTAAAGGCAGGGGGCCAGCCTAAGGCTGTATCAAACTGGATGATGGTTGAGCTCATGAAGCTCCTTAATGATGAAAATAAAACCATAGAGGATTGCCCCGTTAAACCCTTGCAGCTTGCAAGAATGCTGAAGCTAATTGACAATGGCACTATTAGCGGTAAGATAGCAAAGACGGTATTTGAGGATATGTACAGGACTGGAAAAGACGCTGAGATAATTGTAAGGGAAAAGGGGCTTATCCAGATAAGCGATTCATCTGAGATAGAAAAAACAGTGGATGAAGTTATTGCAAAAAACCCGAAAGAGGTTGAAAGAATTAAGGCAGGAGATGAAAAACTGCTTGGCTTTTTCGTCGGGCAAATAATGAAGGCCACGAAAGGAAAGGCAAATCCGCAGATGGTCAACGATCTGCTGAAAAAGAAGCTGCAGCAATAAAGTTCTTCCCTGAAAGGTAAATCTTATCCCCAAATAAGAAAAAAATATAGCGTTAATCTTAGGGTTTAGTGTAAAATTCCTATGGCATAGTAGTTGCTTATTTAAGCTTAACATTTGTTTTTTGAGGGAGGAGGTGATTTATGGTGAGGAAGATTACAGCAATGGTTGCGGCAATCGTTATGGTTTTTGCTTTTGCTTCAGTCTCGTTTGCGGGCTGGGACAAGTGCAAGGGCTGCCATACAGATGCAAACAAGCCGGCACCTGGCAAGGCTGCACTCCTGAAGAAGTTCAAGGCAGCAGTTGATTTTAAGAAAGTTGCAAAGGATTCAAAGAATCCGATGATGAATGCCTTTAAGGGTGACGCAGACCTTGATGCAGCAGCAAAAGAACTTGGACTTAAATAAACAGGTCTAATAAAAAAAGAGGGATGGAAAATTTTCCATCCCTCTTTTTTAAAAAATTAAGGTTAAACATAGGTAAGCCATGATTTATATCTTTTGTGCTTGCCTTTGACTATATCAAAAAATATGGTTTGAAGTTTCTTCGTTATGCTGCCTGGCTTTCCATTCCCAATAATTCTTCCGTCAAGTTCTCTTATGGGAGTAACTTCTGCTGCTGTCCCTGTGAAGAATGCCTCATCCGCAATGTAAACCTCATCTCTTGTGAACCTCTCCTCTCTTACTTCTAATCCCGAACCACTGGCTATTGTGATAATGCTGTCTCTTGTAATTCCTTCAAGTATAGAGGTCAGAGGTGTAGTTTTTAAAATGCCATTTCTAACAATGAATATGTTTTCCCCACTGCCTTCGGATACATATCCTTCTGTATCAAGAAGCAATGCTTCGTCATAACCTGCCATTATTGCCTCTTTCTTTGCAAGTTGTGAGTTTACATAATAGCCGCAGACCTTTCCCCTTGTCATGTTTGCATTCACATGGTTTCTTATATATGAAGAAACCTTTACCCTGATGCCTTTTTCCAGCCCCTCTTCTCCTAAATATGCTCCCCAAGGCCATGCAGCAATTGACACCTTAATGGGGTTGCCTTTTGGGTATAAGCCCATTGCTCCGTAGCCTATATAAACGAGGGGTCTTATATAGCATTCCTTTATCTTATTTTTTTTGACTGTGTCTATAACAGCTTTTTTGATTTCTTCCTCTGTGAATGGTATATCAAGAAGGAATATGTGGGCAGATTTGAAAAGTCTTTTAATGTGTTCATCGAGCTTGAAGATTGCCGGTCCTTTTGAGGTGTTGTAACAACGTATGCCCTCGAACACGCCAAGACCATAGTGGAGCGCATGTGTGAGGATATGTATATTTGCATCGTCCCAGTTTACGAACTTTCCGTCCATCCAAATCTTTTCTGTTTTATTTATCATAGGTTATATTTAAACAATAGTTTGTCATGCGTGTCAATTGAAAACTGAACTATTAAAAACGTTTATATATATCTGCATACTTTGCAAAGCACGCATGTCTCAAAGTCTTTAAGAATGCGATTATGATTATTGAATTGGCTGTTTTATTGTTTAATAGACAGGTTATGCTGAAATTGCCCTTAAACAGCGGGCCAATGGCTCGTATGAGAGGGGGTCGCCGTAAGGTATCGCTCTTAAAGACTTTTCGCATACATGCTTTGTATTATAAAAGATAAAAGGTATGAACGAACTGATTGTAATAGGCGGCGGTCTGGCGGGCTGCGAGGCTGCGTGGCAGGCTGCAAGGCTCGGCGTAAATATCGTGCTTTATGAGATGAGGCCTGAAAAAACGACAGAAGCCCATAAGACCTCTTTGCTTGCAGAACTTGTCTGCTCAAATTCCCTGAGGTCAAAGGAGATAAATACAGGGCCGGGGCTTTTGAAAACGGAGCTTGAGGTTGCAGGCTCGCTGATTATTCAGGCTGCAAGAGAATCGGAGGTTCCTGCTGGCTCAGCATTTGCAGTTGACAGGACGCTTTTTTCTGAATTTATTACAGAGGCGATAGAATCTCATCCCAACATTTATATTGTTAGAAAAGAGATTGTCGAACTTCCTGATTGCATAGCTATAATAGCCACAGGCCCTCTAACATCTGCCTTGATGACCGATGCGATAAAGGCTGTTATTGGAGAGGAATATCTGCATTTCTATGATGCCATAGCGCCTATCATTGATGCGGAGAGTATTGATTATTCAAAGGTATATCTTTCTTCCAGATACGGGAAAGGCGGAGATGATTATATAAACTGTCCCATGACAAAAGAGCAATACAATCTTTTTTATGATGCTCTAATGGAGGCTGATACTGTCTCGGCCAAAAGTTTTGAGGACGCAAAGGTCTTTGAGGGATGCATGCCTGTTGAAGTAATGGCAAAGCGCGGAAAGGATACGCTCAGATTCGGGCCTTTAAAACCAATCGGTCTTCCAGATCCAAAGACAGGCAAGGTTCCATATGCAGTAGTACAACTCAGGACAGAAAACAGGGAGAGGACTGCTTATAACATGGTTGGTTTTCAGACAAGGCTGAGATGGTCCGAGCAGAAACGGGTATTTAGAATGATCCCGGGGCTTGAGAATGCAGACTTCCTGCGCATGGGCAGCATTCACAGAAATACCTACATAAATTCTCCGCTGCATTTAAATAAAGACTTATCTTTAAAAGGTAGGAATAATATATTACTGGCAGGGCAGATCACCGGTGTAGAGGGATACATAGAATCAACCGCAGTGGGACTATTGGCTGGAATAAATGCAGCAAGGCGTATGATGAACAAAGAATTTATTTGTCCGCCGAAGGAGTCGACTCACGGCTCACTGATAACTCATATTACGGAATCTGATTCAAGGCATTTCCAACCGAGCAATATAAATTTTGGACTGCTGCCGCCGGATGAAATGAGTATCAGCATTAGGGACAAAAAACTCAGGCGTAAGAGAATAGTCGAAATTGCTTTAAAGGAATGGAAAGGATATATTAATAAAATCGAGGGTTGATGTGGCTGATAGCGCATTAGGAGTATACATCGAAAAATTCCTTAAATACCTTGAAGTTGAGAGGAATGCCTCCTCTCATACCATCAGGGCATATAAGAGGGACTTGAAAGATTTTTCTGAATATTGTGTTTCCTCAGAGCCTGGGGAAATAGATATAATTGATGTAAGAGGCTTCATTTCAGGACAGATAAACAATAAAAAGAAAAAAACAACCGTTATAAGGAGGCTGGCAACTTTAAGGTCTTTTTTTGCATATCTCTATAGAGAGGGCTATGTTAAAATTAATCCTGCAAGGCTTGTTCCAACACCTAAAGCAGCTAAAACTCTGCCTCATTTTTTATCAGTAGACGATGCGTTTAGTTTAGTTCAAAGCCCTGAAGGGATAGGGCTTATACCTGCGAGAGACAGAACAATTCTGGAGTTGCTCTACAGCAGCGGTTTAAGGGTTAGTGAGGTATCAGGTCTTAATATGGATGATTTGAATGTCAGAGAAGGGTTTATCAAGGCAAGGGGGAAAGGCAAAAAAGAGCGAATAGTGCCTGTCGGAAATAAGGCGCTGGATGCATTAAAGTCCTATATTATTGAGAGGAAGTTGTATAGAAAAACAAGGTCGGCTTCTGAGGATGACAGAGCTTTATTTTTGAATAGAAATGGCGGCAGGCTCACTGATAGGCAGATAAGGAGGGTAGTGGTTAAATACGCATCTCAGATAGGGATTGAAGGGCAGATTGGACCGCATACATTAAGACATACTTTTGCTACCCATTTGCTCATAGGCGGCGCAGACCTGAGAGTGATACAGGAGTTGCTTGGACATTCATCCCTCTCAACTACCCAGAAGTATACGCATCTCGATATAGGGCATTTGATTGATATTTATGATAAGGCGCATCCATTAGCGGATGACGAGTGAATAAAGGAGGGAAAATGTTTCACGGCACAACTATACTTTGTGTAAGGCGTAATGGTAAGGTCGCTATTGCCAGCGATGGGCAGGTGACCATGGGAAATACTGTGCTCAAGCACAATGCCAAAAAAACAAGAAAGATGTATAATGACAGGATACTTGCTGGCTTTGCTGGCGCAACTGCAGATGCCTTCACCCTTTTTGAGAAATTCGAGTCGAAACTGGAATCGTACAGGGGCAACATCACAAGGGCTGCTGTTGAACTCGCAAAGGACTGGCGGACGGACAGGATATTAAGAAGACTTGAGGCGCTACTGATAGTGGCAGATGCTGAACACTCCCTTATCCTTTCAGGGACTGGGGATGTCATCGAGCCGGAAACAGGGATTGCTGCCGTCGGCTCAGGCGGTCCTTATGCACAGGCAGCAGCAAGGGCGCTATATGAAAACACAGAACTTCCTGCAATTGAAATAGTAAGGAAGGCTATGGATATAGCAGCAGACATCTGCATTTATACCAATAAAAATATAACAGTAGAGGAGCTTAATGGATAACTTTACACCGAAAAGGATTGTTGAAGAGTTAGACAAATACATCATCGGCCAGGATAAGGCTAAAAAGGCAGTTGCCATTGCATTAAGGAACAGATGGAGAAGGCAGAGGCTTTCTCCAGAGCTTAAAGACGAGGTTTTGCCCAAGAACATTATAATGATAGGCCCCACAGGCGTCGGCAAAACAGAAATAGCGAGGAGGCTTGCAAGGCTTGCTAATGCCCCGTTTCTGAAGATTGAGGCTTCAAAGTTTACAGAGGTTGGATATGTGGGACGGGATGTGGAATCCATGGTGAGGGATATTACGGAAATAGCTGTAAATATGGTAAAAACAGAACATATGGAGCAGGTTCGGGAAAAGGCAAAGGGCCTTGCTGAAGACAGAGTGCTCGATCTTTTACTGCCGCCCCCGAAGCCATCTAAAGGAGCGACAGTTGAAGAACATGAAAAGGAGCATTATAAAGATACGAGGGAGAAACTAAGGGCACAGTTGAGGGAGGGAAAGCTGGACTTTAGGTATGTGGACATCGAGGTGCGGGAGAAGATGATGCCTTTTGGTGTTATATCCAATGTGGGGATGGAGGAGTTGGAGATAAATTTAAAGGAGATGCTCGGAAGCTTTTTGCCTGAGAAGTCAAAGAGAAAAAAGGTTAAGGTTTCTGAAGCATTGATCATGCTTACACAGGAAGAGGCTAATAAACTGATAGACATTGAAAAGGTCACGAGGGAGGCCATAGACAGGACAGAGCAGGCAGGGATAATATTTATAGATGAAATTGACAAAGTTGCCAGCAGGGGACAGGGGTATGGCCCTGATGTATCAAGAGAGGGTGTGCAACGTGACCTGTTGCCGATTGTGGAGGGATCAACTGTCTCTACAAAACACGGACCCGTAAAGACAGAACATATACTTTTTATTGCAGCCGGAGCATTTCATATAGCAAAGCCGTCAGACCTCATTCCAGAACTTCAGGGAAGATTTCCAATAAGAGTTGAACTTGAGTCCCTGGGCAAGGAAGACTTTATCAGAATACTTATAGAGCCAGACAATGCTTTGATAAAACAGTATGTGGCACTCCTTGAGACAGAAGGGATAGAGCTGGAATTTAAAGATGATGCCATTGATGAAATAGCCAGTATTGCAGCCACAGTGAATGAAAAGACAGAAAATATCGGAGCAAGGAGGCTTCACACAGTGCTTGAAAGACTCCTTGAGGAAGTATCATTCAATGCGCCTGAAATGAGAAACGGGAGAGTGCTTATAGACAGGAAATATGTGAGAGACAGGCTATCAGATATTGTTAAAGATGAAGACTTGAGCAGGTATATACTGTAGAATACAGAAGACAGAATCCAGAGGTCAGACAGGATACAAGGGAGTAGGAGTTTTAGAGGATCACTATGAAAAAACTTATCGAGAAGGCGAACATACTTATTGAGGCATTGCCGTATATCCGTAATTTTTACGGGAAGACATTTGTGATCAAATACGGCGGAGCAGCGCAGGCCGAAGAAAATCTGAAGGATTCATTTGCGCAGGATATAGTACTTCTGAATTTCATCGGCATTAAGCCGGTTATTGTTCATGGAGGGGGGCCAAAAATAAGCCAGACCATGAAAAAAATGGGCAAGGAGCCTTCATTTGTTCATGGTCAGCGCGTAACAGATAAGGAGACGATGGACATTGTGGAGATGGTTCTCGGAGGCTTAATCAATAAAGAGATTGTGGCCCTGATAAACAATCATGGTGGAAAGGCTGTTGGCCTGAGCGGAAAAGATGGAGGCCTTATCCGTGCAAAGAAGAAACTCATTAAAAAGGCTGCTGAGAGCGGTGAGGAAGAGATGATAGATATAGGTCTCGTGGGAGAGGTTGAGTCTGTTGATCCCGAAGTTCTTGACTCGATCGAAAAGGGCGGCTTTATTCCTGTTATCTCCCCAATCGGGGTGGGCAGCAAAGGCGAGGCGTATAATATAAACGCCGATTATGTTGCCTCTGCAATTGCCGGAGCTTTGAAGGCTGAAAAATTTATACTTCTTACAGACGTGCCGGGCATTAATGACAAAAAGGGAGAGATAATATCAACCCTCCATAAAAAGGACATAAAAAAGCTTGTGGACAACGGTACGATCTCAGGAGGCATGCTTCCAAAGGTGCAGGCATGCACGCGTGCACTTGGCGCAGGGGTGAAAAAAACTCATATAGTTGACGGCAGGATTCCGCACTGTCTGCTTTTGGAGATATTCACCAAAGAGGGCATAGGGACGGAGATCGTCGGATAATCCGTAGCGATGTGTTTATATTGCGAAGCAGGTATGGCTGAAAAGCCTTTAACAGCGATACCTTAGCGCCGAACCCTCCCGCTGTTTAAGGGCAATTTCAAAATTATCCTTTGCATTAAACAATATAAACAGGCATATAATAATCTTATCGCATTGTGAAAGGCTTTGAAGCTGTGCCTGCTTCGTTCTAAGGCAGGGCACAGTATTTCCGCTTCATTCTCGAAAGGCATCCCGCCTTTCTCCGAAGCTACGCCAGCCCGCTTAAACATCCATGTTACGCTTGGGCTGCCGAAGTCGCTTCAATACAATGCCCTGCCTTAGAACAGACCTTTTACGATCTTCAGATTTCTTGGATCGTCCTCTTCGCTTTTTTTCGGCGTTTCAAGTATCAATGGAATGTTTTCAAATGCAGGATGGTTTATAAATCGTTTAAGTCCGTGTCTGCCGATGCCCCCTTCTCCTATATGCTCATGCCTGTCAACATGTGAGTTACAGCCTTTCTTAGAGTCGTTGAGATGTATAAGTTTTACGCTGTCAATTCCGAGATAGAGCTTTATTTCATTCACAAATCTTTCTATGCCTTTTTCATTTGATATGTTGTAGCCTGCTGCAAAGGCATGGCAGGTATCTATACAGACTCCGCTGATTAGGGCGCTGTTTGTATTATCAATGATCCCAGCAAGGTCTTTCATGTGCGAGGATATATCGCCTCTTTCTCCGGCGGTGTTTTCGAGCAGGAGCTTGGCGTTCCATGTTTTTTGTTTTGAGATTATCTTGAGCGCTTCGATTGCCTTTCTTCGGGCATTATCTTCGCTGTCCTGCGATGCGCTGCCGGTATGGAGTATCACATAATCAGCATCCAATGAATCTGCGATATCCATTTCCTGAATAAGCAGGTGTATTGATTTTTCAAAAATATAATTATTTGAAGCAGCGAGGTTTACGAGATACGAAGTGTGGATATAGACAGGATCTATATCATAAAGCTCTCGTGATTTTCTGAACTGCCTGATGTTATCTTTCGGTATCTCATTGACAAACCATTGTCTTGGATTATGAGAGAATATCTGAACCGTATTGCATCCCAGTTCTTTTGCCCTTTCAATGGAAAGATGCACGCCACCTGCTATAGATGTGTGAACGCCGAGCCTTCGTTCCTTTTTCATTCCTGGCATCGTTATCGGTAATTATAGCACCCCGAGTCTATTTCTGATACAATTTGGCTATGGAGAGGGATATGCTTAATGAGGTGATAGAAGTTGAAAGGGATATTCAAGGAAGGCTTTTGATAGAAAAAAGAAAGGCAGGGGAGTGGGTAGATGAGGTTAAGAAAAAAGCAGAGGAAGACATTCGTTTAGAAGAGAAAAGAATAAAAAAGTTATTCGAACAAGCAATAAAAAATGCGAGGCTGGATGCTGAAAGAAAGGCACACGAGATAATCGTCGATGCTAATGAAAAGGCGGAGAGGCTCACTGCAATCAGCGACGAATTCCTGATAAAAATCATCCGGACACATATTGTCAGGATATTGCCAAAGATATGATAGTCAGAATGTCAAAGGTTGAAATAGCCGGGCCAAAGGGCCTTTTGCAGGATGTGCTTTCCATGTTGCAGGAGTCTGGCATATTCCAGATCGAGCCCACAACATTAGGTTTTGTAGAAAAGGTTGAGGAAAGATATATCAGGCCTTTTCTGCCGGATGAGAGGTCTTTGTCAGAGAGGCTTTTTCTTGAGGACATTAAGGCTAAGATCGGAGAACTATTCTCCTATTTGCCGCAGGTTTCTGTTAGAAAAAGCTATATCGAGCCTCGTTCCATTATTGATACCGTTGCTGAAAATCTTAAAAGGCATTTGACGTCCTGTAAAGAACTTTCACAAAAAAAGGATGCATTGCAGAAAGAATCAGATGAAATAAACAGATATAAGATATTTCTTGATGCGATAGAATCTATCCTTAGAGGCATCGAAAAGGCGCCTGATATAGACTTCATAGGGCTTACCATAAAGGATGCCGGTGCTGTAGAAGACTTAAAGACACTGCTGTCAAGGCTGCTAAAAGACAGGTTCGAGTTGTTGACAGCCATGGCATCTGATGGTTCTTTAGTCGGCCTGGTAATTGCTGAAAAGAGGTTATCTGAAAAAATCAGGGGGATGCTCAGCGATGAACGTATCCCTGAATTCACCTTTCCGCCTTATCTCAGCAGTCTTTCCTTCCCTGAGAAGATCGCATTTTTAAAAGAAAGGATTTGGGGTCTTAATTCGAAGATCAAGGTGCTGAATGAGGGACTGGGGAGGTTTGCTGCAAGGTGGATGCCTATCTACAAGAGGGTTATGGAATGGATAGACGAGAGGCGCTCCCTTCTGAGTGCAACGGCATCTGTATTTGAGACGAGGATGTGTTTCCTTGTATACGGATGGATGCCGTCCGGGGATGTCAGCAAGATCAGAAAGCAATTGATAGATGCCTTTGAGGGAAAGGTGGTGATCGAGGAGAAGGAGATACGCGAGGAGGACATGGAAAGGGTACCGGTTGCTATCAAAAACCCGGAATATTTTCAGCCGTTCGAACTATTTGTAAGGCTGCTTCCGCTGCCGAGATACGCCTCTTATGACCCGACGCCGTTTATAGGCATATTTTTCCCTTTATTTTTCGGGATGATTCTGGGCGATGCAGGTTACGGAATTATACTGATGATACTCTCATTGTTTTTGGCGAAAAAATTTAAAAAAAGGAGAAACATTCAGGATGCAGTAAGGATACTCCTTATATCTTCGATATATGCAATTTTTTTCGGAATCCTCTACGGTGAGTTTTTCGGAGAACTCCCCAAAATACTTTTCGGCGTCGAGCCTATCTGTATTGAAAGGCGGACAGCGATTATGCCTGTCCTGTATTTTGCAGTGACCGTAGGAGTCGTTCATATAATTTTAGGCATATTTTTAGGGGCAATTACTGCATTTAAGAAAAAGACAAAGAGGGAGGCGTTGTATAAACTCTTGAACATCATTGTAATACTCTGCTTAATGGTTTTAATTGCGTCTCTTTTCGACATTTTTCCAGGCCTGTTTACAAAGCCTGTTGTTATAGCGATACTGATTCTCACACCGCTTCTGTTTTTTACAGGTGGTCTGCTTGCTCCCTTTGAACTTCTTAAGAACATCGGCAATATAATCTCATATGCGAGGATAATGGCCATTGGGCTCACGTCTGTACTTCTTGCATTTGTGGCCAATAGCTTTACAGGGATGGCAGGGAATATTGTTGTCGGAGTTGTGGTGGCAGGCCTCCTTCATCTCATAAATATAATCCTCGGGGTCTTTTCTCCAACGATTCATGTATTGAGGCTTCATTATGTGGAATTTTTCAGCAAATTTATTGAACCCGGTGGCAGGAGGTTTGAGCCGCTTAAAAAGTAAAAGGAGGAAACACAATGGAAAAAGTATTGATAGCTTTAGCAGCAGCCCTCGCAATAGGACTCACTGCAATTGCGACTGCATGGGCGCAGTCGAGGATCGGCTCGTCAGGTGCCGGCACACTTGCTGAGAAACCCGAGCTTAGCGGCACGATTATTATTCTTCTTGCTATTCCTGAGACGATGGTTATTTTGGGATTTGTAGTGGCCACGATGATATTGCTGATGGTTAAATAACTTATGGTCATACGACAGGATATAGTATTTTCTCTCATTCTCGACCGGCATCCAAGCCGGTCTCCGAGGTTTTCGCTTGCGAGGACGTCCATGTCCTCGCTGTTCAGCGAAAAAAGCCGTTCAAATACTATAGCCTGCCGTTTTAAATTTTAGTTGCTATGGGTTATAAAGAGCTGATAGAAGCCCTTCGCAGAGAAGGCGATGAAAAAGCCCGGGCAATCCTGCAGGAGGCTGAGGCTGAGGCTGAGAAGATAATAGTGGCTGCCGCTGAAAGGATTAAAAGGATGCAGGAGGAATACAACCTGATGCAGGTATCCACAATCAATGACCAGACAGACCCCATTCTTTCGGAGGCGGAACAAAAGGCAGATGCCACCAGACTTGCGGCAGAAAAGGATATATCTGTGCGTCTTTATCATCTTGCGGTATCTATTCTCAATAATTTACGGGATGAAGGATATCCTGATGTATTTCGTTTGCTGGTTAAGGAACTGCCTTCTTGCAAATGGGAAATCGTTAAGGTTAACCCGCAGGATGAAAAGATTGCGAGGGAATACCTTCCCGATTCAGGGATAATCATAGACAGCAGCATTACCGGCGGTCTGGAAGTGCAGGTAAAAGCGGGGAAGATTCGTATTGCAAACACTTTCGAAAAAAGGCTTGAGAGGGCATGGATTGAGGTATTGCCGGGATTGATGAGGGATATTTATGGAAATCTTACAGGGGATTGAAGACAAAGGCTATCCAATAGATTATCTCCTCTCGCGAGTGAGGAGCAGGAGGGTTTTTTATAAAAATATTATAACCGGCGAATCACCAGTTGAGATATGGAGACGCCTCTTGAAGGAATATAGGTGGATGTATATCCAGATGAACGGGGCATTAAGAAATATATTCTGGCGGTTTTTTGTTTATTTCGAACTCAGGGCCATTTTTATGTGTCTCAGATATAAAAAAAGAGAATATGCAAAAATCGAAGAACTCTTATGCTCCAGTCTCCTTTCCGGTGCACTCAAGGAATTATTGAGGGGAGATTCGGATATGATGACTGTAATCGGAGGTATAGAAGACGCCTTTTTATCCGTTTCAGATAGATTCGGAGGGCTTAAGGATATGTTCATGAAAGATGGATCTAAGGGATTTGAGCAGGTATTAACTAATATCTATCTTGAGAATACAATTGACTCGAAACTTCATCATACTATAAGGGATTTTTTTGCATATGTTATTGACTCAAGGAATATTATTGCTGTTTATAAACATATCAGATGGCAGATGCCTGATTATCCGTCGTTCATCTGCGGAGGCGGTGTCAGAGAGGCAAGTCTAAGAAGGATATTCGAGAGACAGAATATTTCAGGAGTTATAACCCTTGTTCAAAAACTGACCGGAATAATTACGGATGCTAAGAATATAGAGAACGCCCTGCTCAAAGGGGTAAATCGTTTTTTAAGGAAAACCGCAAAGGACCCTTTATGCATGGGGGTTATACTTGATCATCTCTGGGGATGTTATGTGGAAACAGTTGATGCTGGCATCGCTCTTCATGGCAGGGGACTTGATAGCGATGCCATCGCAACGGAGTTGATACATTGAAAAAAATAGTCTTCATAACACTGAAAGATGCAGAATACGGGTTTAGCCTCGCAGGCGTAACGCAGTATGCTGTTGCAGTGAGAGAGGCGGAGGATACGCTCAAAAAGGCATTGGCAGAACCTGATGCAGGAGTTATTGTGATTGACGAAAGGTTGATTAAGGGCATTAGTGAAGAGAAGATGAAGAATTGGGAGGAGAAGTGGTACGGGGTTTTCCTAATTCTTCCTGCGCCTGAAAAGCCTGTTGTAGAGATAGAAGATTATGCCTTAAGGCTTATCAGAAGGGCGATAGGATATCATGTGAGGCTGAAATTATGACAGGAAAGATAAAAGGCATATCAGGCCCGACAGTGAGCGTTGATATGACAGGGCTGAAACTCTATGATAGGGTTTATGTCGGCCACTCAATGCTGACTGGAGAAGTCGTGAGGCTTGAGAAGGCTATGGCAGTTGTTCAGGTGTATGAAGATACAAGAGGTCTTGGCATCGGCGAGCCGGTAAAAGGAGTAGGTATGCTACTTACTGTGAGATTGGGGCCGGGACTCCTCTCAGGGATGTTTGACGGATTGCAGAGACCATTGAAGAGGTTGAAAGAAGACACGGGTGTCTTTATCACCGGAGGTAAAGAGATATATGCCATAGACTATATGAAGAACTGGAAATTCTATCCCCTTAAAAAGAGAGGCGAAGACATAAAAATTGGAGACGTACTTGGATATATAGAAGAAGGTGCATTCAAACATTTTATATATTCACACCACAGCGGCAGGATTAAATGGATAACAGATGGCGATTGCAGTCTGAATGAAGCAATCGGAGAAGTGGAAGATGGCAGCATGCTCTTAGGATGCCATGAATGGCCTGTGAGGATGCCGAGGCCGTATAAGAGGAAACTCTCTCCTTCAAAACCCTTGATAACAGGCCAGCGCTGCATTGACTTCCTCTTCCCTATTGCAAGGGGAGGGACTGTTATCATGCCGGGTGGATTTGGCACAGGCAAAACAATACTTGAGCAATCCATCGCAAAGTTCGCTGATGTGGATATTGTTGTCTATGTTGGATGCGGGGAGAGAGGAAATGAGATAGCGGAATTGATAGATGATTTTGCAACCCTTACCGATCCGTGGACAGGAATGGGGCTGATGGAGAGGACAATCCTCGTTGTGAACACATCCAATATGCCCGTGGCAGCGAGGGAGGCGTCTATTTATACTGCAGTCACAATGGCAGAGTATTACAGGGATATGGGATATCATGTGTTGCTGCTCGCAGACAGCCTTTCGAGGTGGGCAGAGGCATTGAGGGAGATATCATCATCCCTTGAGGAAATGCCGGGAGAAGAGGGTTATCCTACCTATCTTGCTTCAAGGCTCTCAAGTTTTTTTGAAAGGGCAGGTGTTGTTGAAACATTAAGCGGTAAAGTTGGTTCTCTCAGCATGGTGCTTTCTGTATCGCCTCCAGGTGGTGACTTCACAGAGCCTGTCACGCAGGCGTGTTTGAGGACAGCAGGGGCATTTTTAATGCTTGATACATCCCTTGCCCACAAGAGGCACTTTCCTGCAATAAACTATTTCCAGAGCTATTCCCTTTATGCAAAAGATGTAATTCCAAATTTCAAAGAACGGGTATCTTCGCAATGGGAGGAATTATTGAATCGATGCAGGGAGATGCTCCATAGGGAAGATGCATTGAGAGAAGTGGCCGAGGTTGTGGGGATCGAAGGTCTTCAGGATGCAGACAGGCTTTTGATGAAGGCTTCAGGGATGATAAGGCTGGAATTCCTCTGCCAGAATGCATACACAGACGATGCATTCTCATCGCCTGAAAGAACGATTTCAAAGATTGCAGAGATACTCAAATTTTATGGCCATGCAGAAGAGATGCTTAAACATGGGGTGCCCCTTGATGAGGTGTTAAAGCAATGAGACTTTCAGAGCACATATACAGGACTATTTCATCCATCAGGGGACCGCTTTTATTTGTAGAGGATGTATTCAGTGCGAGGATGGGTGAGGTAGTGAAAATCCTATCTCCCGACGGCAGGGAGATGGACGGAGAGGTTTTAAAGATAGAGGGAGATATAGTGCTCATACAGGTTTATGGTGAAACAAGTGGGCTCGACATAGAAAACTCCTCAGTTGTTTTTACTGATTCCATTAAAAAAGCGCCTTTATCTTCCGATATTATCAGCCGTATATTTAACGGCTCCTGTAGTCCTATCGACAACCTGCCCATGTTCATACCAGAAAAATTAGTGCCTGTAACAGGATTCCCAATGAATCCATCTGCAAGGGCAAGACCCCAGGAGTTTATAGAGACCGGGTTTTCTTCTATTGATGGTCTCAATACACTTGTGAAAGGTCAGAAACTTCCAATATTCTCGTGTGCAGGTCTGCCATCAAAGGAACTAACAGCAGGGATTTTAAAAAATGCAGCACTTAAAGGCGAGGAAGAGGAATTCGTTGTTATATTCGTGGCCATTGGCCTTATTTACCATGAGTATTCTTTTTACAGGAACATTCTCGATGAAATGAGAATGAAATTCGTCGCCTTTGTGAATATGGCTGATGAGCCTGTAATGGAAAGGCTCCTTGCACCGAGGTTTGGACTTACTGTTGCAGAATACTTAGCTTTTGAAAAGGGCTTTGATGTCCTTGTCGTGATGACGGATATGACCAATTACTGCGATGCGCTGAGAGAAATTTCGACTGCGAGAGAGGAATTGCCTGGAAGGAGGGGCTATCCGGGGTATATGTATTCTGACCTTGCATCTATTTATGAGCGAGCAGGTAGGATCAAGGATATGAAAGGCTCTGTAACCATTCTGCCTGTGGTGATAATGCCTGAAGATGACATTACCCACCCAATTCCTGACCTTACTGGATATATCACAGAAGGCCAGATTGTTTTAAGCAGGGAGCTTCACCAGAAAGGAATATTTCCGCCTGTGGATGTGCTTCCGAGCCTCTCAAGGCTTATGCAGAGGGGTATTGGCGAAGGACGTACACGGGAAGACCACAGGGAAATAGCGAACTCTCTTTATAAATATTATGCAAAGGGTCGTGACCTGAGAAGGCTTGAGGCAATAGTGGGAAGGGAAGGAATGGCAGAATCTGACAGAGGGATGCTGAATTTTGCAGATGCATTTGAAAGGGAATTTGTGAATCAGGGGATGATAAAAAGAAGTATCAATGAAACCCTCGATGCAGGGATAAATCTCTTAAAGAGGTTTTCCCTTGACCTAAAATGATACACCACACGCGAACAAATCTCCTGCTCCTTAAAGAAAAGTCCAGGTCTGTTGAAGGCAGTATAGGGATTCTCAAGGCGAGGAGACAGGCATTGATACAGGAGTTCCTCAGTACCGTCATGCCTTTTATCAGATCGAGGGATGAGATTAGAAACATCTATGGAAAGGCTATCGGGGAACTTTCATTGAGCCTCGGACATGAGGGGAAGGACAATATTGAGTCCATTACTTCTGCAGCGAAAAGGGATATGGGTATTGAGATAACAGAAAAGAGCATCTGGGGCTTGAGATACAGGGATGTGGCAACACACGAGACAGCAGTGAGAATGCCTGATGAGAGGGGCTATGACTATTTCTCCACAACGCCTCATCTTGAGGAGTGCATTAATGGCTTTGAAAGGATTGTGGAATTAATGCTTGAGCTTGCAGCCTTTGAGAGTAAATTAAAAAGACTCGGAGATGAGATTTTAAGGACAACAAGGAAGATAAGGGTTCTTGAGGAGCGGGTCTTGCCTGACTTAAAAAATCAGATTAAAGCCATATCGCAATACCTCGGTGAAAGAGAGAGAGAATCGTATTACCGCCTAAAGGTCTTTAAAAACAGGAAGTCGCCTTCTTTTAAAATCTGACATATGATAATATACAAAATTATAACTTTTTATAAGAGGAGAATAAGAATGCGAATTATCCCGATTTTGCTTATTGCTTTAGCTGTTGTGTCATGCAGCCAAAATCCAAAGACTGTTGAAGATCAGATAGAATATTCAAAAAAGAAGGGCAAGACTATTCTGATCCAGATCGGCGCTGACTCATGTATACCGTGCGTAGAAATGAAGGACATATTGCAGAGGGTGAAAGAGGATTATAAAGATAAAATAATTATAATCGATGTTAATTCACCAAAAGAAAAAGAGCTTGTTCAAAAGCTCAGTATTTCCAAAATCCCGACACAGATATTCATTGACAAGAAAGCAAATGAATACGGCAGGCATGAAGGCTATTTCTCATATGAGGAAATCTCACACACCTTAAAGGAAATGGGAGTTAACCCCTAAATATAACATGATCAAAACAGAGCAAGGAGAAAACATGACAACAGTAACAGACGGCAATACGATTGTGATTCACTATACAGGAAAGCTTGAGGACGGCACAGTCTTCGATTCCTCTGAAGGAGGCAATCCTTTGGAGTTTGTAGTCGGAGAGGGTGAGGTAATCCCCGGACTTGAGCAGGGTGTTATAGGCATGGCTAAAGGGGAGACAAAGGTGATAACCATTCCATCTGAGCTTGCATACGGGCCCCGCGAGGAAGAGAGGGTTTTTGAATTTCCCAAAGACAGAATCGGCGAAAACATTGACCTTGAAATAGGCCAGCAAATGCAGATGTTTCGTGCAGACGGTATGCCAGTGATGGCTATGATTATAGACAAATCAGAAACTGCATATAAAATGGATTGCAATCATCCCCTTGCAGGAAAGACGCTTATATTTGAGACGCGGCTTCTTGAAATCAAATAACTGTAAATATGCGTTAAGCGGATACAGTATTTCCGCTCATTCTTGAAAGGCATCCGGTCTTTATCTGAAGCTACGCCAGCCCGATTAGACATCCATGTCACGCTTAGGCTGTCGAAGTCGCTTCAATGTTTTGTCTTCCTGCTTTGGCTATCATAATTTATTCTCTCTTGCACTGATTTTCATCAGGTGATATAGTTTAATTATTCAATATAAAGTTTAGGAGGTGTTCGATGAGCGTTTATGACAATATCGGCAATGAAATTGCAAAATTGGCATATGAGATATTTGAAAGGAGCGGAAGTGTTGAAGGCCGTGACCTTGAGAATTGGCTGGAGGCAGAGAGGATCGTAATGGCAAGATATGCCAAAAAGAGCAAACCAAAAGAAGAATTAGAGGAGGAGCCAGTGGAAGATACGACCATGGAGGAGATGCCTGTTGAACCATTCCCACTGGCAGAAAAGGCTCCTGTTGCAAAAACGGGGAAAAGGGTCTTAAAAAAGAAGGCAGTTGCAAAAAAGACTGCGAAAAAACCTGCTGCTAAAGTGGAAAAGAAGACTGTCAAAAAGGAGACTAAAAAACCAGCAAAAAAAAACGACACGCAAGAAAAAAGAATAGAAGATGAAAGAAGCAATGCTTTATGAGAAGATTGGAGAGGGAAAGGTAAAGTGCCACCTTTGCAGCCATTACTGCACTATTTCAAACGGCAGACGTGGTATATGCGCAGTTAGGGAAAACAGGGATGGCATGCTTTACACCCTCGTCTATGGGAAGGTCATAGCAAGACATATAGATCCCATAGAGAAAAAGCCCTTGTTCCATTTTTATCCTGGCTCAAGGTCTTATTCTATTGCCACAGTTGGCTGTAACTTCAGGTGCTTGCATTGTCAGAATTATGAAATATCCCAATATCCAAAAGAATACCCTGACATTATAGGAGAGGTTATGACCCCTGAACAGGTAGTAAGGGAGGCAGAGCTGACAGGATGTAAGAGCATATCATATACCTATACAGAGCCGACTATATTCTTTGAGTTTGCATATGATTGCGCAAGGCTTGCTCATGAAAAGGGGATTAAGAATGTATTTGTCAGCAACGGCTATATAACCCCTGAGGCGACAAGGCTTATTGCGCCATATCTAAATGCAAATAACATTGACCTGAAGGGAGATGACGGCTTTTATAAGAAAGTCTGCGGCGCAAGACTTCAGCCTGTTCTGGATACCATTAAATTAATGAAAGAATTGGGGGTATGGGTTGAAGTGACAACACTTATCATACCAACCTATAATGATTCAGAGGGATTCCTGAAATGGGCAGCTGAATTCATAAAGTCCATAGACGCCGCAATGCCGTGGCATGTAACCCAGTTTTACCCGACTTATAAACTCTTAGACCAGCCGAGAACACCTTTAAAAATATTGAGAATGGCAAGGGAGATAGGGCTGCAGGCTGGACTGAAGTATGTTTATGAGGGGAATGTGCCTGGCGAGGGTGGTGAAAATACATATTGTCATTCATGCGGGGAAATGTTGATAGAGAGGTTTGGATTTTCTTTGAGTAATATTAATATGAAGGACTCAAAGTGCCTTAAGTGCGGCGCTCAGACTGATGGCATAGGAATGCCCTAATTTCTTTTGTACCTGATAGACAGGAATATATCACCTGCGACCATAGCGGCATTAAAGATATATAGATAAATTACCGGATCAAAATTATACAAAAGCTTATGAAAGGTACCTGCTATATATCCGAAAAGAACTATTATCATAAAGGTAAGGCTCTTGCCTCTTACATTTTTTGTCCGGAAGGACTTGTATATAGAAAAAGGCCATGCAGCTCCAAAACATATGAGCATCCCGATTTCAAAAAGACTCATGTGATATTATAACTTATAGGGGCAATGATGAAAGAGATAAAGCATAATTCCCATGGCTTTGGCAAAAGGCATTTGTTCTGTCTTTTGTCAATATGGACTTTTCTTATACTCCTCCCCGTAGCGGACGGCGAGGACGCAATTGCAAAATATGATGAGTACAAACAGAACATTGATATGGTTATACTTGACCTGCTAATGCCTAAGAAAAACGGAAGGGATATTTACAGGCACATAAAAGAAACGAGGCCTGATATAAAAGCCTTGTTCATAAGCGGATACACAAAAGATATGCTTACCTCGAAAGGGATTTACGAAGAAGGGCTGGAATTTATCTCAAAGCCTTTGGAGTCGCGGAGTTTTATGCACAAGGTTAGGAGTATTCTGAATAAACGGCAGTGATTGGAGAGAGTACCCAGCTTTTTCAGTGTTAGCCCATATTATTCATAAACTTTGTGAAGGCAAAAGACAAAGTATTTCCGCTTCATTCAATGTGGGTTAGATTCCTTATCGGATATATGCGCCGTAAAGGGAGTAAACAAAATGTCCTGTTATGGTCATGCCTTCTTTGCCCCATTCATCTGGCAGCGGCCAGTAAGGCTCTGCATCCTTTAATGCCCTGATGGCTGCGTCATCAAGGCTCTTGTGTCCGGATGTGCGTACTAACTCAACAGCCCCGAGCTGCCCATTCCGCTTAATTGTAAATTGTATGTAGAGGTCTCCATATATTCCTCTTTCCGCTGCATCAGGAGGATATTTCCATGTGCCCTCTATTCTTTCTCTTAACCTTTTAAGATAGCCGTGATATTTGAATTCAGCGGTGTCAAAAGTAAAGCTACTCTGCTGTTTAGGCTTTTCTTTTTCATTTTCTTTCAATGCCAGTCTGCCGATAACGTCTCTGTCAAAGAGCTTTTCCTCCAATGGTTTTTGCGGGAGAGGCGACATTGATTCTCCGCCGAGAATATTTTTCTGGGGCATGCCGGATAATCCGTCGGCCAACTGGGGTTGGGATTGATGCTGTAAGCTGTCTGTTTTGCCGGCAGCGCTTGCTATTTCTGAGTCCTTGTCCTGAGCTGCCTTCTTTGAACTCATATCTTCTAATTGTTGAATTCCCTTTTCTAATGGTTCATTTAATCTCTGTTTTGCAGTGTCTTTTTGCGAACTGACTACAGCAGGTTTTCGAGGCAAGCCGACACTCCTTGCCTTTCGGCTTTCTCTTAATTCATCAGGAGTCACTATTTTTGCAAAAAAAGGCTGGGCTCCTCTCCTGTCGCCGTCTTTTATAAAGAAGAAGGCTAAAGAGAACAACAAAATGTGCAGCATAAGAGAATAAATTAAAGATTTTTTCAATGTTTTTTATTTTAACCTAAATATCTCAATTTTATCAGGCCCTAATCCGTAGTCAATAGACGGCAGGCATACCTCAAAGCCTTTAATAAAGCGATAAGATTATTAGATAGCCTGTGTAAAAATATCTGATTATGGATTATGGGTAGGCGAGTTGAGTATGTATTTAAATCTTTAATAGATGTTTGAAGATATTAAGGTAAGAAATGAGTCCGCTGCGCCCTGTTTCCTTGAGCATGTCCCTTTGAGTTGTTGAAGTAGGAAGCGGCCCCCGATTAGAATTGAT
>JASEGS010000002.1 GCA_030017995.1 Thermodesulfovibrionales bacterium | reverse complement strand
CTTACAAGATGACGGACTATAACGAGGCAAGGAAATCCCTCGATCTGACGGTCAGGTATCTTGAGAACCTGAACCCTGATGCCGCATCCTCGCTGAAAGAGGGGCTTGAGGAAACCCTGACCGTGCATAAGCTCGGCGTTACGGGACTTCTGAGGAAAACCCTCGCGACGACAAATCCGCTGGAGTCTTGCTTCTCGGGTGTGCGGATCACCACAGGCAGGGTTAAACGCTGGAGGGGCGGCGACATGGCCCAGAGGTGGGCGGTAGCTGCTCTCTTAAGGGCAGAGAAGAAATTCAAGCGCATAAATGGCTATAAAGAAATCCCGAAACTCATTGCTGCTTTGCAGTAGAAAAATCTTGACAGAAAGGAGGTTGCAGCTTAAGATTATGCAATCGGAGTCCTTCTTACTTCAACTAAAGAAAGGGACAATATCGAAGATTCTGTTACGGAGATGACATTGCGGCAGGAATTTACTATGCAGCAGACAATGGTGCTAATATCCTTTCGATAAGCATTGGTGCGGACTCGCCAGACTCACAAGTTTTAGCGGCAATAGATTATGCAGCAGATATTAAAGGGGCTTTAGTAGTTGCAGCAGCTGGAAATGATGGACCAGGAACTGGTAGCATAGATTATCCATGGGCTTATGTAAAAGTAATTTCGGTTGGAGCTTTAGATATTAATGATGTAGTTCCTGATTGGTCAAGTCGGGGGATTAATGATGGAGATTATGCAATAGAAGAAAGGGAAGTTGAATTTGCAACTCATGGTGTTTCGATAGAATCAACATACTACAATGGATGTTATGCTTATATGTCAGGAACGAGCATGGCAACACCTCATGTATCAGGGTTGGCAGCAAAGCTGTGGCAGGGAAATGCAGCAGGCACGAGAAGTTACTTGCAGTCCATAGCAAAAGACATTGGGGAGATCGGAGATGATACAGCAACCGGCTTTGGTTTACCAATCGCGCCTTAATGTTAAAACTTAGTCAACCAAAGCATGGCAGTTTAACCTGCCATGCTTTGGTTTTAATAATTGCACTCTTTTTATCCTTTTTCTTAACTGTCACAGCAGCGAGTTGTAAATCTCTCTATGGTTCAAATACACCATCCAATTCTGATAGTAAAAAAGAGGAAATAAGTTTTGTTGCAGAAGTCAAATGGATTCCTTTCGAGGGAGGCTTTTACGGACTTCTGACAAAGGCTGGCGAAAAATTTTTACCCCTTAATCTGCCAGATAAGTTTAAAAAGGATGGACTAAAGATTAAAGTGAGAGGAAAGACAAAAGAAGTTTTTACCATTTATATGTGGGGAACCTCTTTTGAGATTTATGAAATAGATGTTTACAGCCCTTAAAAGTGATTTTAAAAAATAATAGAAAATAATTTCTATTATTTCTATTAGCCTGTCAAGCTCTTTTTGCAATAATCCAGATGTTTCTAAACTTGTTCATGGTTTATAGGTTGCATTGATAAAGTTTGCTATAATGAAGACATGAGAAAAAGATTATATCTGAGGGTTGGCGACAGGGTTAGACATATTAGAAATGTCACATGGGGAGCCGGGGAGGTTACAGAAGAAAAACATTCTGACCTGCCCGGCGGTTTCTGCTTTGTAAGAATAGTTTTTCAGGACAACAATGAGCGTTCTTTCATCAATGACATGGACAATGAATTGTGTTGTTATTACACAGGCATCAGATTATTATCTGAGATGACAGACAACCAGAGTAAAAAATACAAACTCCTTTGAAAAAATATGTAATTACATCTCTTGCTTACTTTGTGCTGATTATCCTCAATCTGCTTGCTTATTTTATCAGCCCTTTTGTTTTTGTATACCTGATACCATTATATCTCATATTAATGCCCATATTTTTTTTAGAGAAATTAAACTTTAAATTATCGTCTAAAGATATTATAATCGGTCTTGTCATGTCTTTTGCCGCGATTATGCCTTTCTCTGCTTTTCTCATCTTTTCAAACAAGGCATTTGTAATGCCATCTGTCGCTACTCTTACATTCCAACTCATAGGGGTTTCTGTGCCTGAGGAATTTTTTTTTAGAGGCTTCATTCAGGAACAGACAGGGAACAACACAAAAGCAATATTAATAACAAGCGCAATGTTTTCGGCTGCCCACCTGCCTGTTTTCTTAGCAAACGGGAATTGGACCGTATTTCTTACGTTCTTTCCCTCTATCATAATGGGATGGCTGTATATGAAGACATCAAACATTCTGCCTTGCATTATGTTTCATTTCTTTGCAAACAGCGTATTCATAGGATTTGGTGGAATTTAATCCTATAAAGATGTTTTCTTCCTTCTTGTGAATACAGCAACCGCAACAACTGACAAAACTATAAATGCTGCATCAAAACTTTCAGTTTGGTCTTTTGCATAAACAGGGACAACAGAACAACCGCCTCCGCCGCCGCCTGAAGGTGCTGCCGGTGTAGTTGCTGATGCCTCATTTGAATAAAGCGAATTGCCGATACTGTTATATGCTCTGACACGATAGGTATAAGTTTGACTGGCTGCAACACTATTATCAGCATAGCTGGCGCTATTGGCTGATACGTCTGCGATCTGTGCAAAAGAGGCTTCTCCAGCTCCCATCCTTTCAATTTTATAACCGCTTTCGCCTGTGGCATTGTCATTCCAGATTAAGTTAATGCTCTCCGGCTGGGTTGAGGATGCAGCAAGCCCTGAAGGCACAAGCAATGACGAAACAGCCCTGTAAGCATTAAGCCTGCCATGTTTGATATAAAGACCCGATATGTTTGTCAGATAATCAGAATACGCCTCGATAGTTGATTTTATTTGATAGATATCAAAATGCTGATAATATGTCATAAGCAAGCCAGCAACACCGGAAACATAAGGAGTGGATAAAGATGTCCCGGCCCAGAATTCCTTGTCAGAATAACCATTGTCAGGCATTGTGCTTAAAATATAAACGCCGGGCGCGGCAACATGCACTGAATTCGGACCAAAGTTGCTGAATGAAGCCAACATGTCTTTTTGATCAGTAGCAGCTACTGAAATAATATTGGGCAAATTGAAGCTGGCAGGATATAAAGGATAAATATCATTATTAATTGATTCATTGCCTGCAGCCGCAGCAACAAAAACCCCTGCACTATTTGCATAATTAAGAGCATTGTATTCAGTTGCGCTAAACTCATATCCGCCAAAGCTCTCATTAATGATCTTTGCTCCCTTATTCACCGCATAAACAATAGCATCAACAATAGCGGAAATCGTAGTATAGCCCTGACTATTAAACACCTTTAACGGCATTATCTTTACATTCCACATCACACCTGCTATGCCAATGGCATTATTGCCTTTAGCCCCTATTATTCCGGCAACAAAGGTGCCATGACCGTAATCATCCCATGGGTCATTGTCCGGAGCCTTAGGAGTGACGCATATGCCGTTTTCATCATATACAGAGCAGGTTACAAAATCCCATCCAATGCAGTCGTCAACATAGCCATTCCCATCATTGTCTATGTCGTCAACACAATTTGTCTCACCAGAGTTATTCCATATATTAAGAACAAGGTCATTATGGTTGTAATCAATACCCGTATCAATTACTGCTATTGTAACAGCATTACTGCCTTTTGTAATATCCCATGCAAGATATGCCTTTATGTCAGATCCAGCTATCCCGTCGGCAAATTGTCCTGTGTTATAAAGCGCCCACTGCTGGGGGAAATAAATGTCATTTGGCAATGTTGTCTTAATTTTTACAATATAATTAGGCTCGGCATACTCAACTGCGGGGTCTGCCATATACTGTCTGACAGCGTCTTTTACGCTCATTCCTGCTGGAGGCTTCACAAGCTCTAATCCATTCAGATTTGTAATTTTTTTAATGGGCGTAGCATTAATTTTTTTATGAACATCCGCAATCTGAGAATGATCAGTTTCAGATTTAAACTTTACAATAATCTCTCCAGCCTTATAAGAACCAGATGGGGCTGCCTCCATTGCCGAGAGAATCTTCGTCCTCTGCTCATCAATGGTCATAACACTCACAGAAGCTGCAGAGACACTTATTTCGCCCCCATCAGAGTTAAAAGACAGATTGCCCTGCCCAGAGCCGGAAGAACCGGGTGCGCCGGGAGAGCCGCAGCCATATAAAAACATAGCTGCAAACAGCGATATATACAATACGAGGCAAAATAATTTGTTGCTCTTATTTATTTTTCCTCCCTTTATTTATTAATTCTGACTGATAATTCTCGGTGTAATAAAGATAATTAATTCTTCTGAAGTTTCTTCAACAGTACGGGTTTTAAAAAGCCATCCTAAAACAGGCACACTGGAAAGCCCTGGCACACCAGAATCAGAATCTGATGCTTTGTTTCTCAATATGCCGCCAATAACAATGGTCTCACCATTTTTAACCAGCACCTGTGTTTGTGCGGATCTTGTGTCTATAGCTGGATTGCCTAAAATATCTTTGTTAGTATAATCAGGCTCATCTTTACTAACCTCAATTTTCATCAAAATAGAGCCGTCAGCCGACACATGCGGGGTTACGACAAGCTTCAAGTTCGCATCTATATATGTTGTTGAATAATTCCCGTCTTTATCTCGTACAGAAACAGGGATCTTCTTGCCATGTTTTATGGCTGCCTGCTCATTCTCGAGCGTCATGATTTTAGGCGATGAAATTATCTTGGCTTTGCCAATCCCCTCAATAGCAGAAAGCCTTACATCCAGTCCTAAAGTTTGTGCTGCATTCAAATATCCAAATGTAACCGCACTTGTTGGGTCAGGATTTTTCGTAGTTGCAGCCGGCAGATTAATAATGCCTGGAGACCCGAGTCCTCCTGAGACGCCGGAGGTTGCCGAGCCTGTTATACTGCTCTGCCAATCAAATGGCCTTGCCATAAATCCCCACTGAACTCCAAGACTGCTTTCATAACCCTTGCTCACTTCAGCGATCCTTGCTTCTATGAGAACCTGTGGAGTCTGTTTATCAACGCTTCTTACAAGTTTTTCGACTTCACCAAGAATAGAATGCACATCTTTTACAATCAATGAACGGGTCCTCACATCAACCCCTATGCTGCCCCTCTGAGAAAGGATCTTTGCCTTTTCAATGGCTTCCCTGACCTTATCCACATTGGCATAGTTTACAGTAAAAATCTTTGTCTCGATCTCCTCTGCCTTGCCAAAAATCTCTCGTGTCTCTGCAACAGCCTTCTTTTCTTCTTGAAATGCCTTAATCGTAGCAATCCTGATAGTATTGCCTTCCACTACTTTCTCCATGTTGAAGGTCTTGAGTATTACATCCAATGCATGCTCCCACGGCACATTTAACAGCTTCATGGTGATCTTTCCCTTAACATCAGGATGGACAGCTATATTATAACCGCTTACATCGCCTAAGAGTCTCAAGATAGGAACTACATCAGCATCCTGAAAATCGAGTGAGATCACCCCTGTTTTTTGACCCTTAAAATCTGGCAGTAAGCCCTTGGCTTCTTCCTTCTTCATCTTCATCATATCTTCTTTAAAGGCAATGTCAACGATCAACTCATCATCTAATGCGAATACCTCTATTAAAGGCTTGCCCTGAATATCAATTGTAAATCTCACGCTCTCTTTCTCAGCCTTATATTTAATATCCTTAACCGGTGGCAGGATGGTAGACGGCAGAGAAGCGTTCATCATCACACCCGGTATATCAATAATTATTCTCCCGTTAAGCTCAAATACAGCAGGTTCAGGCATCATAGCGTCACCCTTTATGATAAATTCTATCCCTGTTTCTGTCTTACTAAAGGATGTAGATTTTATTTCCTTTGCTACGCTGTTCTTTGCTTCAGCAGTTGGAGCCGACGCCTGCGCTTGAGCATATTCCTTCGTGTTTTCCTGAAATGCACCACTTGCAGCAGGCACCGCAGAAAGGATAAGTGTATCGCCTTTTACCTCGGGTCTAATGTCTGCAGGAGACTGCAAAAGAATATCCAGCCTTGAAGCAGTAATAGGACTATTAACCTGAGCAAGGGCTACTTCTGTTATCCCCTCCTTCTGTGAAAAAATTCTTCCGGCAAATTTTCCTGGCACTATGCCTTCCATATCCACCATGACTTTAAACGGATCAGAAGTTTTGATTAATTTATAATTTATAGCGCCGTCAACCTTAACCTTTACAGCATTATCGATTATTTCTATTGCTGTAATCTGACTGCTGCTGGCATAAGAATTAACAGCAGACAACAAAAAGCAAACAGCAAAAAACAAACAAGACATTACGGTCTTCATTTTATACCGTGTGCTGAGATTTTTATTTTTTATCCTGACTTCCGGTTCTTGGCTTCTAAGCCCTGTTTTTTTCATCCTTCATCCTCCCTCCGGAGTTTTAAAATGGTGTCCTTTGTTCTAAGAACACCTCTGTAATCTTTGATATTTTCTTTTACAATAACTGAATCCTTTGTTATTTTTTGCACCTTGCCTCCGTGCAGACCTAATCTAACGCCTTCTTTAATCGTATATGATTTGCCATCCGGCAATGTAATGACTGCATAATATCCAATCTTATTCCACATGATAGCTATAAGCTTAAAGTCCGTCACCTCATAACTTTCGATAGGTATTAGACCTTTTTTAATATTCATCTCTGGTTTTTGAATAAGAGTCTTAAATGGATCTCTCCTGCCCTTTGCTGAATATTCATATGTCACGCCTTGCTTAATTTCACCTGATTTGTCAGCAGACAAGGTATTAGCAGCGCCTGCCTTTTCTTTTCCAGCAAAAACGAGTGTTACCCATATAAAAGTAACGATAAGCGATAAGAATATTGCCGCGATCCTATTTTTCATTTCTTTTTCTCTTTCTCTTTTTCTTTTTCTGCCTTTTCTAACTCTTTCTTTTCTTTCTCTGGTATCAGAGAATATGTCATTGCTGTAAAGTTCACATCTAATCCAGCTTCTATTTTCTGGGTCTTTTGGGCTGCAGCGTCTTTTTGCTTTTCTGTTTTCATGTTTATATCTGATATATTGACGATCCTGTTTAGCCTTGTGATTTCGCTAAAAAATTGGCCAAACCTGTGGTAAAAGCCTTTCATTTCAACCTCTACAGGGATTTCATAAACTTCTTTGCTGGGATGGACAATCTTTTCCTTTGGCTTCCATAATATAACGGTTAATCCTGATTTAACGCCCAGTTCTGACACCTGCTTTAAAAGTCCGGAAACCTCCCTTTCCTCGGGCAACTGCTGTTGAAGTGCTAAGAGTTTGTTCTTCAATCTCTCATTCTCTGCTATCATAGCAGTAAGCCTCATGGCCTGTTCCTTAGCAAGAACAATCTCTTCGTTCTGCCTTTTTGTCTCCTCAGACAGCCTGCTTACTTCGCTCAGCAGTGGAGAGAGGAATATAGTATAAGACACCACAACGATCATAAAAGGAGGGAGTATTAGAAGCAGCGCCTTTTTAAAAGCAGAAAGATTCCCCATATCAAATCCAAGCTTCATATTTGCCTCACACCTTCACATTAAATCTCAGCTTAAATTTATATACCAACACCTTTTCTATCTCCACTTGTTTAGACTCCTCAAGGTACACATCCGTAAAATCCTCTGACTTCTTAAGGTTCTCCACATATGAAACAATCTCTATGTTTGTAAAGGCATATCCTTCAAGCCCTACGGCATTAACCTTATATGTTAGAGCGCTTAACCAAACGCCTTCAGGAACCTTTCTGCTCACAATATCGAGTATTTTTACAGGCACGGACTGACTATTCCTCAAGGTTTCTATAACATTGCTCCGCTGGTTGATTTCTTTATTCAGAGCTTCATACTTTTTGGTTTCGGTTATTTTCTTTTGTAAATCATTGATGGTTATCTTATTTGATTCGCTCTGCGACTTAAGACTGGAAACCTCGGATTGAAGATAAAAGAACAAAGCAACAGCCCCTAAAAGAGTGATAAAAGTAATACCAATAATTGCGACAGGAAGTTTTGACGGGACTCTTACTTCAGCCTTTTTCTCTTTTTTCTCTTTCTTCTTTTTCCTCTCTGCTATCAGGTTTATCTTTATCATCTTTTTAGATGCATCTCCTAAATGAACAATTTACTGAATTACAAATAGTTGTCACCAATCCGCCTTAAGGCGAGCCCTACAACCACTGCTGCCATTGGAGCTACCTCTTTTATATGAGCCGCATCCAGTCTGTCGGATATATTAATCATTCTAAAGGGATTTGCAATTTCAATAGGGATGGAACGTCTGTCTGCCATTATATTAGAAAAATCTTTTATAAGGGCAGCTCCGCCGCTCAGAATAATTTTATTCACATCGCCCTCGCTCACACTGCTCTTAAAATATTCAAACGACCTGTATATCTCTGCATATATCTCATCAGAAGCAAAATTAAGAAGCGTCTGCACCTCTTTTGGCGATATGTTCTCAACAGCCCTTCCCATCTTCAGTTTTTCAGCGTCCCCCCTTGAAATGTCCAATGCCTTCTCCAGCGCCTCTGTTTGGTAGTTACTGCCTATGGCGCAGTCCCTTGTGAACACAGGCAGTCCATGCCTGACTATATTTATATTTGTTATGCTTGCCCCGACATTAATGAGCGCAATATTATCACCACTCATTTCATAATTGACCTCATACATATTACCGAGGGCAAAGGTATCCACATCTACCACTACAGGAGTAAGCCCTGCCTTTTCCACAACCTCTGAATAGTCCCTTATTACATTCTTTTTCACAGCCACAAGAAGAACATCCATCTGTCCTTCTTCATCAGACCTTGGGCCAAGTATTTGGAAATCTAAATTAACATCGTTTATTTCAAATGGCACATACTGTTCTGCCTCGTATTTAATTGAAGCGCCGACTTCATCTTCTGTCATGAGAGGGATTGTTATCTTCTTAATTATTACAGAGGGGTGACCTGATATGCCAAAGGTTGCATTGCCGCTTTTTATGCCAGCCTTCTTTAATAATTCTTTTACAGACCTGATAAGGCTATCCTTATTCACCACCATACCGTCTGCGATGACATCAGGTTCAATGGGCAACATATCAAAAAACTCAAGCTCGTAGCCTGTTTTTGTCTCATTAATTTTGGCTACTTTAATATAGGCTGAGCCCATATCAAGACCTATCGTGCTTTTTTTCCCAAAAACCATCGATTACTAATTACTCAAAACACCTGAAATGTCAAACTTTGTATTAGCTGCCTCTCTACAAAGGCGCATCCACCTTAATATGTAGCTCTCTTATTTGTTTATTTTCAACGCTGGACGGCGCTCCGCTCATCATGCATACAGCCTTCTGAGTTTTCGGGAAGGCAATTACATCCCTTATAGAATGAGCTCCAACCATGAGCATCACGAGCCTGTCAAGCCCAAGGGCAATGCCTCCATGAGGGGGAGCGCCGTATTCAAGGGCATCCAGCAGAAAACCAAACTTTAACCTTGCATCTTCCTCTGAAATCCTCAGTATCTCAAACATCTTCTTCTGGACATCCATTCTGTGAATACGGATGCTGCCACCGCCTATCTCATAGCCGTTGAGCACTATGTCGTATGCCTTTGCCTTAATATCAGTAAACAGTGAGCGGTGAACAGTGAACAGTTCAGGATTAGAAGTATCTATTGAAAGCATTTTCTCTATATCCTCATCGACTGGGGAAGTAAATGGGTGATGCATTGCTGTAAATCTGTTTCCTTCCTCGTCCCATTCAAAAAGGGGATAGTCAGTCACCCATAAAGATTTAAACCCTTCTTTTATCAGGTTCAATCTTTTGCCCAATTCAAGTCTCATCCTGCTTAACACGTCGTGGACAACCTTTTCCTTATCCGCAACAAAAAGCATAAGGTCACCTTCTGTTGAATCAAGCCTCTCAGCCATCTGCCTTAAAACATCTTCAGCAAAGAACTTGGCAATAGGTGACTCAAAGCCGTTCTTAACCTTTATCCACGCAAGGCCTTTTGCTCCGAAAGACATAGCTTCTTCTGTAAGCATGTCGATTTCTTTTCGGGAAATTCCTGCCATTCCTTTAGCATTAATTGCCTTAACCCTGCCGCTATTCAAGGCATCAAGAAATACCTTAAAGTTGCCTTTGCCGGCGAGATCAGCCATGTCTTTCAGCTCCATGCCAAATCTCATATCAGGCTTGTCATTGCCAAACCTCTCCATAGATTCTCTATAAGAAAGCCTTTCAAATGGCGTTGCAATCTCTGTATCAAGAACCTCTTTAAAAAGCCTCTTAATCATCCCTTCGACAACAGCAATGACGTCTTCCCTGTCAATAAAAGACATTTCCATATCCACCTGTGTAAACTCCGGCTGCCTGTCAGACCTGAGATCTTCATCCCTGAAGCACCTAACTACCTGAAAATACCTTTCCAATCCGGAGACCATGAGTATCTGCTTGAAGAGTTGCGGTGACTGCGGCAGCGCATAAAAATGGCCCGGGTTAAGCCTGCTCGGCACAAGATAATCCCTTGCTCCTTCAGGCGTTGATTTTGTAAGCATGGGGGTTTCTATTTCAAGAAATTCCTGTTCGTCAAGATAATCCCTTATGGATTTTGTTGTCTTGTGTCTGACTATTAAATTGCGTTGAAGCTCCGGTCTTCTCAAATCAAGATATCTATATTTCAACCTCAGCGACTCTGATGCCTCTGAGGCCTCTTCCATGGGAAATGGAAGGGATGCAGATTCATTTAATACAGTTAATCTATTTGCATATAGTTCAATAGCGCCTGTTGGCAAATTAGGATTCTCCGTCCCTTCAGGCCTCCGCCTTACCTCGCCTGACACGGCAATGACAAATTCTCCTCTAAGATCATGGGCAGATTCATGAGCATCCTTTGAAACCTCCGGACTGAAGACAACCTGCGCAATCCCGCTTCTGTCCCTTAGATCCACAAAAATGAGCCCTCCATGATCCCGCCTTCTGAATACCCACCCGGCAAGGCTCATGTTAGAGCCGATGTCTGATTCCCTTATTTCACCACACCCTTTATTGCGAATCATAAGACCTCCGTAATTTAAGTGTCCAACTCCTTAACTCCATAACCCTTTAACTCTTTTATTTCTTCAGGCGTAAGCCGCCTTATTTCTCCTGTTTTTAAATCGCCTAATTTAAGTCCGTTAATAGCTACTCTTCTCAGTTTAATCACAAGATGCCCGACCTTTTCCAGCATCCTCCTGATCTGCCTTTTTCTGCCCTCGTGTATGCTTATCTCGACCCAAGAATTATTTTCAGACTCCCTTAGCTTTTTCACCTTTGCCGGCGCAGTCCAACCGTCCTCAAGCCTTACGCCATGTCTTAATTTTTCAATCTCATTCCCACCTATAATCCCTTTCACTTTAACAACATAGGTCTTGCTTATCTTTTTAGATGGATGCAGTATTGACTGAGCAAAATCTCCATCATTGGTTATCAAAAGCAATCCCTCAGAATCATAATCAAGCCTGCCCACAGGAAAAACCCTGTATTTAATGCCCTTGAGAAAGTCTTTTACAGTCGGTCTTCCTTCGGGATCGGTTAGTGTTGTTAGCACACCTATAGGCTTGTTGAACATCAAATAGACCTTTGGTTCAGGCTTTGTTAAAAGTTTGCCGTCAAGTTTTATATAATCCTTTGCAAGATCTGCCTTCATCCCGAGGTCTGCTACCTTACCGTTTACTGTAACCCTGCCTTCAATGATAAGTTCCTCTGCCTTCCGCCGTGAGGCAATGCCCATCTGAGCAAGGATTCTCTGAAGCCTTTGTTCCATACAACCGGAAGTCAGAAGTCAGAAGCCAGAAGCCAGACAAAAGAATTTGTCATCTGAAAGTCTGTTTTCTGTCTTCTGTCTTTTGTGCTCTGTCTTCTATATCTTGATCTCCACATATGCCCTTTCACGCAGTCCCTTTATCCAATCTCTATATTGCTTGTTAAACTTTTCCTCCAGTAATTTCATCCTGACGGATTCACGCAAATCCTGTTCGCTCTTGATTTCAGCCTTGCTATTGAGTTTTATAATATGAATACCCGCTTCGCTCAGGAAAGGCTCACTCACTTCACCGTTCTTCATCTTTGACAGAACTTCAAGAAACTCCTTTGACATGTCAGACTTTTTTATAAATCCAAGATCGCCGCCGCTCCTTGCGCTAACATCTTCTGAATATTGCCTTGCAAGGTCAGAAAAATTCTCCCCTGCTTTTATTTTTTTATATATATCTTTCGCCCTTTCCTCTGCCTGTTTCCTGTCCTCCGTCTTCCTTAAAAAAATGTGGCTTATATTAAAGCCCTCGCTCTCTTTTGCCAGTTCTTTACGTTCAGAAAGGTATCTGTCAATCTCTCCCTCTGTGACGAGAATTCTGCTTCTAACCTCCTGATCTACAATACGGCCCATGGTTATCTGTTCTGATAGTTTCTTTCTATATTCATTTAAGGTAAAACCTTCTTTGCTGATGGCCTGCTTGAACATCTCATCTGTCATAGAATATTTTTTCTTTATATTACCAATTGCCTTATTAATGTCATCTTCACTGGCAGAAACGCCCGTTTTTGCAGCCTCCTGAAGCTGCAGCCTCATATTGATTAGGTTTTCCAGAAAAATCATCTCAGCTTCCTTGAAAAACTTGCGTCTGTCCGCCTCTTTCAGAGACTTTATATCTTCTGTGGCCTCAAATTCCATTGCCTTATAAAGGTCGCTCCATGTAATAACCTCTTTATTCACAATTGCCATAACTTTATCAAGTAATATTGCGCTGTCTGCAATTGCAGCGCTTACTAAAATCAACGCACACAAAATAAATATTTTCTTTATCATATCAGCACCTCCGGTGATTCTTTGCATATAATTTATTCGTTTTACCTTTCCCGCAAAGGATAAATCTCCATATGGTCAGACGCAATGCCTTCCCTTGCCGGGCTTACCGCAGTAATATAATATATTGTCCTGCCTGTTAGTTGTTCATTGTCAGCAAAGGCAGGCATTACAGAATCTCCTATCAGCCTGAAGTCAGATTCCACAGCCTTCTTCCTGTAAATCCTGTATCCCCTGACCCATGTTTCAGGGTTGCCATCCCATGTGAGATAAACCTTTTGGCCGGAAATTACATGTCTTAATCCAGACGGCCTTGAAGGGATAAAATAATCGGGCTTAATTTCTATATATTCAGACAAGTAGCCTTCATCCTTAATATCTGTGCCAAGCGATGCCCTGACAGCATAATATACAGTCCGTTCTGGTTCTATCCTGTCCTTAAAAAACGGCTCTTTCAATGACGCCTTATTCAACGGTGAAGATGGCAATTTACCTTTTTCATATTCCTTATATATCTCATACATAACACCTTTCCTGGCAGTCCATGTTATCTCTACTGCGTCATTGGTTATTTTATACGTAAGCCCTGACGGGGGCTGAGGCAGATTCCGGGGCATGACCTTCAATACAGGAGAATCATCACCTATAATGTCCCTGCTACTGCGGACGCGCACCTTATAGAGATACTGCTGTCCTATCTTAAAATCTTTATCGATAAACTGAGCAGCATCATTTCCCAAAAATGAAATGTTTTTAAACTCCTGACTTCTGACTTCTGACTCCTGACTTTTTATTTCAGCCTTTTCTATGTGAAATCCCTTGATCTTCTTTCTTTCGGATGCAGGGTATGCCCATGAAAGTATTATTTCATCCTCACGATGAACTGCCTTGATTTCTTTAACAGGAAGCGGCTTTTCAAATGACTTAAGGGTGGGGTCGCCCTTTTTACCGCAAGAGGCAATAAACGACACAAGCATTATAGCAAGCATAATATATCTAAAGACATTAAACAGAGACATTATCTGAGTCTCTTCTTTAAACTTTTTATCTGTTCCTTCACCATCTCAGGCGATGTGCTGCCGTATGACTTCTTTGCATTCACAGATTCTGTTATGCCGATAAAATTATATATGTCTTGCCCGAATAAAGCAGAAAAGCTCTTGTATTCAGAAATGGCAAGATCAGAAAGCCTTTTTTTATTTTCAATGCAGTGCCTGACTATCTTTCCTGTTATTTCATGAGCAGTTCTGAAAGGGACACCCTTTCTTACGAGGTATTCTGCGATGTCAGTTGCTGTTGAGAATGCTGCATCCGCTGTATCTTTCAACCGTTTTATATTGAACTTCACTTTGGGCAGCATCTGAATGAGAGCATTCAGCGTCAACTTCACCGTATCAACTGTATCAAAGACAGGCTCTTTGTCTTCCTGCATATCCCTATTGTATGCAAGTGGAAGTCCTTTCATTATAATAAGCAGACTCATAAGATTGCCGTAAACTCTTCCGGTCTTCCCTCTCATTAACTCTGCTACGTCGGGGTTCTTTTTCTGGGGCATAATGCTTGAGCCTGTGGTAAACGCATCAGGCAGTTCGATAAAAGAAAATTCTTCAGATGACCATAAAATTAATTCCTCTGCAACCCTGGAAATGTGCACCATAAAAATAGCTGAACATGAAAGAAACTCCAGTGCAAAATCCCTATCTGATACTGAATCCATGCTGTTTTCAGAGACGGCATCGAATTTCAGCAATTCAGCGACATATCTTCTGTTAATCGGAAGCGTTGTGCCTGCAAGGGCGCATGAACCTAAAGGCAAAATATTAATCCTCTTCAGGCAATCTTCAACCCGCATCCTGTCCCTGTCAAACATATGAGCATAAGCCATTAAGTGATGCGCTAAAAGCACAGGCTGCGCCCTCTGTAAATGCGTATACCCGGGCATAATAACATTGAGATTTTTTTCTGCCATATCCACAAGAGTCTTCTCGATATTTTTCAAAAGGTCTATTATTTCTCTGACCTCTTCCCTGAGATAGAGCCTTAAATCAAGGGCAACCTGGTCATTCCTTGACCTCGCAGTATGAAGCCTCCCTCCGATTTCTCCGATCTTCTCCATTAAGGCAGCCTCTATGTTCATGTGAATGTCTTCAAACTCCTGCCTGAATCTAAATTTGCCTTCTTCTATCTCTCTGTAAATCTCTTTCAGCCCTTTGATTATCTTATCCGCATCCTTCTTGGAAATAATGGACTGTTTTGAAAGCATCTTAGCATGGGCGATGCTGCCTTCGATGTCGTATTTCCAGAGCCTTTTGTCGAAAGAGACGGACTCGGTATATTGCTCTACGATTTTAGACGTCTTTTCAGTGAATCTTCCAGCCCAGGGCTTTTTCATTTTATCAATGTTCCTCTGTCTTCTGTTTCTGCCGTTCGGCTATTATCTTCTGCGATATATGGCCGGGAACTTCTTCATAATGAGAAGCCTCCATCGAATAAAGCCCTCTGCCGGAGGTAATGCTCTGTAGCTGGTTCGCGTAAGTGAGCATCTCGGCCATCGGCACAAGGCAGAGTATCTTTTGATTTCCTCCAGCCTGAGGTTCAACCCCCTGAACCTTGCCCCTCCTTGAATTTAAGTCCCCTATAACAGAGCCGAGGGTCTCATCAGGCACTATCACCTCAGCCTTCATAATAGGTTCGAGCAGGACAGGCCTTGCATCTGTGAAGGCTTTTTTCAATGCCATGGAGCCCGCAATTTTAAACGCCATTTCTGATGAGTCAACAGAATGGTAGGAACCATCAACCAACTTTACCTTCATATCAACCACAGGATAGCCTGCGAGTATCCCTTCCTTCATTGTCTCTATTATGCCCTTCTCAACAGCAGGCCTGTACTGCTGGGGTATAACGCCTCCGACAATCTTGTCAGCAAATTCATATCCTTGTCCTCTGTGGAGAGGTTCTATCTCTATCCAGCAATCACCATATTGACCGCGACCACCTGATTGTTTCTTGTATTTACCCTGTGCCTGTGCAGATGCCCTGATGGTTTCCCTGTAAGGTATCTTTGGCGTCTTCATTGCAACATCTACACCGAATTTCCTTTTAAGCCTTTCGAGAGCGACTTCGAGATGCACCTGTCCCATGCCTGACAGTATCATCTCCTTTGATTCCTCATCCCTCGTAAACCTCAATGTGGGGTCTTCTTCCAGTATCCTGTGGAGTCCTGTACTGACCTTTTCCTCGTCTCCCTTGGTCTTTGGCGCTATTGCATATGAAATTATAGGGTCTGCAAATTTAACCTTTTCGAGAATAAGCGGGTGATGTTCTTCACATAAGGTATCGCCCACATTGGTGTCCTTAAGCTTTACAACTGCTGCTATCTCACCTACACCAACAGACTGTGCAGGGACGTGCTTTTTGCCTACTAAATAGAAGACCTGTCCCACCCTTTCCTTTGTGCCTGTATTGGCATTCAATACAGTGGAGTCCGCCTTTAATACTCCTGAATATACCCTGAATATTGACATCTTCCCTGCATAAGGATCTGCAATGGTCTTGAATACATATGCCGTAAGAGGATCTGTGTCAATCGGCTTTCTTTCCAATTGTTTTCCATCCTTTGGATTCTTTCCCTTTATTGGAGAAATCCTGCTCATCTCCACAGGAGAAGGCAGACAAAGGAGCAGGGCATCCATAAGTTGCATTATCCCTATATTCAACGTGGCGGCGCCGCAGACGACAGGGATAAACCTTCTCGTGAGAGACGCCTCTTTTATACCCTTTATTATCTCATCCTGCGTTAAATTGCTGCCTTCAAGATACTTCTCAAGCAGGGCATCATCTGCCTCTGCGATCTTCTCCACAAGCTTCTTCCTGTAGCCGTCAGCCACGTCTTTGAAATCAGGCGGAATCTCGACCTCAGAAACATTTCCATTTTGTAAAATATACGCCTTCATTGTGATAATGTCAGCTATGCCTTTAAAACTCTCGCCTTCTCCAACAGGGATATTAAGAGGAATAGCTTCTGATTCGAAGGACTTCTCAAGCTCGCTGAGAGCCATCTTGAAATTTGCTGTTTCTTTATCCATCTTGTTTATAAAAACAATCCTCGGTATCTCAAACTCACAGGCGTATTTCCACACCTTTTCTGTCTCCGCCTTCACGCCAGATATTGCGCTGACAATTACAACTGCCCCGTCTGCAACCCGTAAACAGCCTCTTGTATCTTCTATGAAATTTATAAAGCCAGGGGTGTCTATGAGATTTATCCTTGTATTCGCCCAATCACAATATGCAATTGCCGAAGTTACGCTTATCTTTCGCGCAATCTCCTCAATCTCGTAATCCATTGTTGTATTGCCAGCTTCAATACTTCCCATCCTGTCAATAGCGCCTCCGTTCAAAAGGACAGCTTCTGACAGAGAGGTCTTACCCGCTCCGCTGTGGGCTATGATTGCGACATTCCTGATTTGATTAACATCTAACCTTGCCATAAAACCCCCTTTTATTTAATTATCTCTTCAATCACCGGCATGTATTCCTTTTTACCTTCACGGCCTTTCATCCATATTTTAATGACTATAAAACTGATTATGAACAACCCAAATCCACCTGCAGCAGATAAGATGTCAGGATCGGCTACCTTAAAAATTTTGCTCAGATATTCTTTTCCTATAACAGCCCCGATTATAAGCATCAGGGCAGGAATTCCGTAAATCACAGCAGAGCCTTTCAGATATGTATATGGCTTAAATGCAACTCTGACCATATCTCCAACACACGCATTCACTTCGTTTATTGCCTCTATCTGAGCCTCGTCTCCTGTTGCCTTGCATATAGAGCCACCGGGACACGAATCGCACGCGCTCTTTGTCTGAACAATTACAATCGCCTTCGGCCCGATGATTTCTTTTACAACTCCTGTCTCTTCCATTTCGATATTTCTTAGCTGCTTTTGACTGTTCCGCCTTCTAAAGCGTCCATAATTTCTACCTAATATATCATAAATTAAGACCGGCAGTCCTGATTTTTTTACCTTTACTAAAAATAGGCCTAATGGGAATCCGGCCTGAAAATTGCTTTATTAGGGAGGTATTATAGCCTAAAATAACCCTATTATTTTCCATAAAGCGCATCAAGCGGGCTCTGCGGGGCATTAGACATATTTCTTAGCACATGGGTATAGATCATAATTTAAAAATCCAGCGGACTGGCGACTTCCTTTATGGTCTTGCTCGGCACACAGTGAGTGTATATCATGGTAGTCCTTACATCACTGTGGCCGAGAAGAGTCTGGATTGTCCGTATGTCGTAATTGGCCTGCAAGAGATGGGTGGCAAAGCTGTGTCGAAAAGTATGTGACGTAACGCGTTTAGTGAGTTTTGCCCGCCGGACAGCCTCGTAAAGCGCTTCCTGGACATGCTTTTCATGCAGATGATAACGCCTGCGTTCCTTCGTATCCTCAACGAACGTCAACGATTGCTGCGGGAAAAACCATTGCCAGATGAAATCCTTGGCTGCGTTCTTGTACTTCTTTTCAAGCAGATGATCGAGAAAGACGCCCGCGTAGGCCGCCGCGAGATCCTCATTGTGAAGTTTTTTTATTGCCTCAAACTGTGCTGTTAACTCCGGCATGATTGTCTGTGGAATCGGCACGGTACGGTCTTTACTGCCCTTTCCATGTACCGTAAGGATTCCAGCGTCAAAGTTGAAATTCTTCACCCGCAATTTCACACATTCAAAGAGACGAAGCCCGCAGCCGTACAACAGTTTGACAGCGAGATCATAGGGATGACTCAGATGTTTCAGGACAGCGTCTATTTCCTTTCGGGAAAGGACAACAGGGATATACTTCGATTTTTTTGCGCGTGGAATGTCCTTGTGATCACCGAAATCTTTCTTCAGAATATGGCGGAACAGAAACAGCAAAGCGTTGAATGCCTGATTCTGCGTTGAAGCGGACACCTTGCAGTTCACCGCCAGATAAGTGAGATATGATTTGACATCTGTTGCTGACAATTCGTCAGGAGGCTTGTTTTGCAGGTAGCTCTGGAACTTGCGACTCCAATCTGCGTATGTTTTGAGAGTTTTCCGTGAGTAGTGCCGCGTCTTGATCTCTGCGGCCAACGTGTCAATAACCTTGTCCCATGCCGGAGATTTGGATTTCGCCAGACAGCGCCATTCATTAAAACGTTTTCCCCCCGATGGGGGCCAAACGGAAGCTTCCTTAAGATCGCCACTATTGGTGGGCTGTGATGATGATCTCGCTGCCGCCTCAGTCCTTGATAAGTTATTGCAAGATTCCCCCTTAATAAAGGGGGTGGAGGGGGATGTTACCTTTACTGTCTTTTCAGTATTGATTTGAGCAGAAGGTGTTTTATTATTTGTCTTCCGCAGTATCTCAAAGAAGAGAGACAGCTCATGCGCAGCCTGTTTCTGCTGTTCAGGGTTTGTTTCTTTTCTCTCAATTTTTGGATAAATAGACGCACATGTTCTGATTTGGAATCAGGAAGCTGGTATTTGCTTCGGAAGTCCAAATAATACCGCAGCCATTTCCTGTAATCGGCATGGCGCGGGACAGGGACTGCCCGTTTCTTAAGGACAGCAGAATATTGTTCCCAAATATCGGCTGGAATCAATTGCATAGGCGATTTATATTAGGGACTAATACTCAATTATGCATATTAGTCTCTGAGAAAGTGCAATAAAATTCACCAGATAACGTCAAGGCCAATTTTTTATTGAAACATGTTTAAATTTATGTTACCGTTCAGATAATAACTGGTTATGCTTGACAAGAACCACAGGAAAAAGAAGGTTGGATAAGGAGGCAATTATGAGGCATGTATTTGGCAAAATCTTTCGGCAAAAGCGAGCTTCTTGGGTTAGGAGAGGAACGTTGGCTTTGTCCCTCGTGTTTCTCGTCTTAATGACGACCTCCTGTGACCAGCAATCCGGGGTTGTCCCCCCCCACTCGGTGGAACCTATAATGAATATGGGAAACCATACAAAGTCGAAGTCGTGACGGTAGATCCTAATGAACAGGTTGTCACATTCGGAATAATCACTGACTCGCACATCGACTTAGGCGTTAAGATGCACCGGAATAAAACAGTAATACATGACATCAACGTAGACTGCGGCACCGCAAACTGTCTGGGCATAGTCCACATGGGGGACATGATAGATACTCATGACGTCCAGCAACTGATAGCGTTCAGACAGCTCTATGAACAAACCTATCCGGGTTACCACGGCGGCACCATTACAGACTGTGGTCCTAATGAATGTCACGATAAATATAGCGCAGGGTACCGGATCAACAAAGCTGTTTTTCCTACTGTAGGTAACCATGATATTTCCAAATCCAGCAATGGCTGGTGGCCCGCCCTTGACTACGTTGGTGACCTTATTGTCAATGCGCCGGGAATAATATCACATTACGGCCGCGTGGCCTATGCCTGGCGTTGGGGCCGGTACCACTTCATCCAACTGGGCCTGTGGGCCGGCGATTGCGAGTACGAAAGCTCCGCTTGCATAGATTACAACAAACTTAACTGGCTCAAGGCCTGGCTGCGCGAGCACGTAGGGGATAGCGGCGATGGCGTGCTGATCTTCCAGCATTACGGCTGGGATTCCTGGACTATACACGATACAGATCCCAAGTGGTGGAGCGATTTTCAGAGGCAGCTGGAAGTCAACGTCCTCTGCCGCAGGGAGAAGAGCGATGACCCATGCAATCCGTATAACGTCCTCGGCATCTTCACGGGCCACAATCATGATCAAGACTTTCCTCCCGTACCTGGCGGTTGGGACGCGAAGGGTAATAAAGTCTCTTTCCAAAACATCGTCTTCCGGGACAGCGGCGCCGAGCACGGCCATTGGGGATACTCGATAGCGTACCTTGACGGTGTGAAGCTCAAATTCCACACGAGAAATATCGGCGGCAATGAGTGGTACTGGAAGGAATATGACATACGACTGGGTCCTTAGCGGCCTGAGCCTCCGATACATAATCACCGACTGCGTCTGGCTTGACTATTGATATTTGGACAAATATGAGGTCTGTGTTCGTTTGGCGCAATAATTCAAACGGACGGGCTGTCCAACCAGTCCGTCAACCCGATAAACGAGTTACGTCCACGTTATGCTTAAAAACGGGCACTTAGCATTAAACATGCTTGACAAAACAAAAAGGACACACATCATGATCAGCAGAGCAGAGCAGAGGCAACCTTTGCGTGCTGCCATCCGCTTCACACCGGCGCACAAATGATAAAGCCTTTGAATTAATATCATCCTGCCTTACGAATACGGTTAAAATTTTAGACTTAGGTGCTGGCAAAGGGCATCTAGCTCGTAGGGTTGGTGAAAAACTTATTGAACTTGGGCTTGACCCTAGGCAACATTTGATTGCAACGGATCTTTTTGAAGACTGTTTTCAGGCAACCGAGATTCCATTCGAAAAAGCAGATTTTAACAAAGAGTTGCCATTTTTATCATCTTCATTTGACATTATATATTCAATCGAGGTTGTTGAGCACATGCGAAATCCATTCGAATTTATTAATGAATGCCACCGGCTATTAAAACATGGTGGGAAATTAATTATATCAACGCCTAACACAATTCACCTAACATCTCGCATTGAATATTTATTAACCGGATTTCATGAACTATTTATGCCACTGTCAACTATGCCGGAAAACGCAGGGCGTCTTTGTGAGCATATTATGCCGCTCCACGTGGCTTATTATGATTACGCCTTGCGCCTAGCAGGTTTCTCGGAAATGAAAATTGTTTGTGATAAAGAAAAAAACTTATCTAAATTCATATATTTTACTTGTTATCCTTTTATTCGCTTAGCCTCCTATATATTCAATCGACGTATTAAGCAATACGATGGTTCTGTTTATAATGAGAACCGCAGGGCATTAGGATTAATGCAATCAAGAATAATGTTAACAGCAAGAAGTCTTATGTTTATTGCTGAAAAACCATTTGCATAACAACCGCATCAACGTTGACCGCTTGGCCGTCTGTCGTATTGATATTCTGTTCAGGTTCCATGGTCTTTCCTTCTGCCGCCCTCGGTGGAAGCCAAGCGGCAAGTTATGCGGAGCGTTAGATGTAAATAGATATTTATGGGGGTTAAAGGGGTTAATACCAATGAGTTATTATGTATATGAAAATTGGACTGCAAAACATAAAGCTGTAATTCATAGAGGCACTTGCGGAAATTGTAATGAAGGTCAAGGTTGTCATGATAACCCGTTAGGTAATAGGAATGGCAAGTGGCATGGTCCATTCGATTCACTTGAAGATGCAAAAAAAGCAGCAGAAAAAACAGGCAGGACACTTCGACAACATCGCTGTATATGAAAGATTTATGAATTTTAGCTAAAATATATAGCAGATGCAAAACAAATAAAGGAAGGGGGGATATAACCGTGAAGAAAATAACAGCAACAGATACTATTGCATTGTCAATACCTGAGAGAATCCAACTGGTAGAAGATATTTGGGATTCAATAGCCACAGAAGCTGAGGCTATTGAATTAACAGAAGATGAGAAAAGGATAATCGATGAACGATTGGAGGCTTATCATAGAAACCCTGATTTGGGCTCTCCATGGGAGGATGTTTATAAAAGGATATTGAGCAGGCAATGAAATATAAGGTCATTGTTAGGCCTGAAGCCGAAGATGACTTAAAGGAAGCCTTTTCCTGGTATGAAGATAAACGTACAGGGTTAGGTTATGACTTTCTTTTACAGGTTGACGCAGGAATCAACTTCATCAATAGAAATCCTGAAATTCATCCAACAGAATATAAAGGAACGAGGAAACATTTTATCAAAAGATTTCCATACAAAATCATTTATCTTGTCGAGGGGAATAAAATAATCGTTCTTGCCCTGATACACGGAAAAAGAAGCCCAGAATTAATAAAGAAACGGATAAATGCCATCTAATCACTCCAGCGGATGGCCAATGGCCCCCACTGATTTAGGTCGTCCCTCCGCTCGCTTCGCTCGGGAGGGAATGCGGCGCGCAGCAGGAGCAGGGAATGGCTGCCCTTGAAGGCAAGCATCTTGAAGTTACTGACCCTGAATCCGATATTGATTTTGCCGTCCTGTTTAAAACACACCCGGAAAATACCCTTGAGACTTACGCATCTCTGAGCCTTGCCCTTCAGGAGCTTGTATCTCCGTTCAAGGCAGACCTTTTATTCCTGCACGAGGTTGACCATCTGATACAGCTTGAGGCGATAAAAGGGATCAACATATATTCATTTGACGATGGATTCAGGAATGCGTACGAAGAAAGGGTAATGATGTTCGCAGCGGACGAGCTCGAAATATTAAAGCTTAATGAAAAGGATTTGTTTGAGGCGATAGACAATGGTTATGAGGACGATTTTCTCGGCGGAGATGGGCCTGCCGTAGCCGAAAATTATATCAGGCGCGCGCTGGAGGCTATGTTTGATATCGGAAGACATATTACCGCAAAAAGCGCGGGCAAAGGAATAGTAGAATACAAGGAAATAGCAACCTCCCTTCACAACATGGGAGTCATTACAAAGGAATATTCTGAAAAATTGAAATTAATGGAAGGCTATAGAAATCGTCTTGTCCATTTTTATCACGAGATTAGCGACAAAGAGCTTTTTTCGTTGTTGAAGAACAATATTACGGACATGGAAGAGTTTGTTAAAGAGATAAAAAACTTCCTCGAAAAATATAGACGGAATTAAGCGAATTACCCCTTCTCCTTCAACAGCTTGTACTCTATGCTGTCCACAAGCGCCTGCCATGATGCCTCGATAATGTTTTCTGAGACTCCAACAGTATTCCACTTCTGTTTTTCGTCTCCTGATTCGATGAGGACTCGCACCTTTGCCGAAGTGCCTTTTCCTGCGGTCAGGACTCGCACTTTATAATCCATGAGACTAACGCCTTTGATTTTTGAATAAATATCGGGATACCACTGTTTAAGCGCCGTCCTCAATGCCTTGTCCATCGCATTCACAGGACCAACGCCTGTTGCGGAAACGGTTTCGGGGTGTCCTTTGATGTTGACCATGAGGATAGCAACGCTTATCGGCTCTTTCTTTGTCTCTTCCTTGTCAACAAGAACCTTATACCATATTGACTCGCTGTCGAAATGCCTCTTTCTATGAAGGCCAAGCTTCCTTCTGAGAAGCAGTTCAAATGACGCGTCCGCAGCCTCGAACTCAAACCCCTGATGTTCGAGGTCCTTTATATCGTCGAGTATTGCCTTTACCTCAGGAGAGTCCGTGTTAATAGGGATGTGAAGCTCCTGAGCCTTTCTCAATATATTGCTTCTTCCCGCGAGGTCTGATATCAATATCTTCTGCGAATTTCCCACAAGCTCCGGCCTTATATGCTCATAAGTCTCAGGCTTCTTCTGAACAGCGCTTACATGTATGCCGCCTTTATGCGCAAACGCGCTGTCGCCGACAAAGGGCTGGCGCTTGAAGTGCCTTATATTCGCAAGCTCGTTTACAAACCTCGAGACATCCCGCAGCTTTTTCAGATTTTTATCGCTCAAACATTTATATCCGCGCTTTATCTGAAGATTAGGAATTATGGAGCAGAGATTCGCATTGCCGCAGCGCTCTCCAAGACCATTGATCGTGCCCTGCACTTGTATTGCTCCAAGCTCGACCGCGATAATTGAATTGGCAACCCCGCATTCGGAGTCGTTATGCGCGTGAATTCCGAGAGGCGTTTTTATCCTCTTTATCACTTCCTGCATTATCATTTCCACTTCGTGAGGCAGCGTTCCGCCGTTTGTATCGCATGGGATTATACGGTCCGCGCCTGCGTTCTCTGCAGCAAGGAGACACTTCATTGCGAATTCAGGATTATCCTTGTATCCGTCAAAGAAATGCTCTGCATCAAAGAATACCTTTTCAGCATGTTTTTTAAGATAAGAAATCGAGTTATGAATAATGTCGAGATTTGCATCGAGGGGAATCTTCAGTGCCTCTTTCACATGGAAGTCCCATGTCTTACCGAAGATGGTGATAACCTTAGCCTTTGACTCTATAAGTGTTTTTATATTCTGGTCATCCTGTACCTTATGCCTCGGCCTGTGCGTGCTTCCAAAGGCAACAACAACCGCATTTGCCAAGCGAAGCTTCCTGACTTTTTTAAAATACTCCGCGTCTTTTGGATTGGAGCCCGGCCATCCACCCTCGACATAATGCACACCGAGGTCATCGAGCTTCTCCGTAATGCGCAGCTTATCCTCTACAGAGAAATTGACATCCTCTGCCTGCGAGCCGTCCCTCAAAGTAGTGTCGTATATCTCGATCTGTTTCATATACTTTCTATTTTACTTAATTTGCATAATTTTGGCAGGACAAAGTATTCGAGCGGCTTCGGCAGCCAAAGCGTGCCATGGATGGCTAAGCTGGCTGGCGTAGCCTCGGAGACAGGCTGGATGCCTGTCGAGAATGAGCGAGAATGCTTTGTCCTGCCAAAATAACATGAGCATTCATGCAGCCTTTTCCAGTTCAAAGGAGTCATGCAGCACCCTTACCGCAAGCTCCGTATATTTTGCCTCGATAAGACAGGAGACCTTGATCTCGGATGTGCTTATCGCCATTATATTCACGCCGTGCTTCGCAAGCGTATCGAATATCTGCGCCGCAACCCCCGAATGAGTCCTCATGCCGACTCCCACAACGGATATCTTAGCTATGTCCTCTCTAAGGTCAACGCCCCTTGCCTCAAGCTCCTTTGCAATGTCCTGAGTGAGCTTCAATGCCTTTTTGCTGTCTGTCTTTGGAACTGTAAAAGATATATCCGTGGCCTTTCCGTCGCTGCTTATATTCTGGACTATCATATCAACACCTATATTCGCATCCGCAATGCCTCTAAATAGCTTTGCTGCGATCCCGGGTCTGTCAGGCACTCCCATGACAGTAATCTTTGCCTGATTCAAATCGTGCGCAACGCCCGAAACAACAACATGTTCCATATCTTCATCCTCCTTCGTAACAAGCGTGCCGGGATTGTCGTTAAAGCTCGACCTGACAACCACAGGCACATTGTATTTCATAGCGAATTCAACAGACCGTGTCTGGAGCACCTTTGAGCCAAGACTTGCAAGCTCCAGCATCTCTTCATATGAAATTTTATCCATCTTTTTAGCCTCAGGCACAATGCGGGGGTCTGCGGTATAAACTCCGTCAACATCCGTATATATCTCGCACATGTCGGCATCGAGCGCAGAAGCGATTGCAACTGCCGAGAGGTCTGAGCCTCCCCTTCCGAGAGTCGTTACATCCTCAGACTCGGTAATGCCCTGAAAGCCCGCGACTACGACCACATAGCCGGAATCGAGCGCTTTTTTTGCACGCTCTCCTGTAATTTTCTCTATCTTTGCCTTTGTATGGACAGTGTCAGTTACTATCCCCATCTGCCTTCCTGTTAATGCCATTGCCTTATGTCCAAGCTCCTCCACAGCCATTGCTGTCAATGCACTCGTAACTCTTTCTCCTGAAGAAAGTAAAAGGTCCATCTCTCTTTCCTTAGGATTTGATGATATCTGATGAGCAAGGCTGATTAATTTATCGGTCTCACCGGCCATCGCCGAGACTACGACAACTACCTTATTGCCCTGCTTAGCGGCTTTGGAAACACGCTCTGCAACAGACTTTATTCTCTCTGCATTAGCAACAGATGTGCCGCCGTACTTCTGAACAATAAGCATTATTCAGATACCTCCCTGATAAAATAATCCATCAGCTTATATCCTTCCTCGATCACAACGATATCCTTTCTCGCTGTTATTGACTCATCATATGTTACGGCCACATTGTTCTTTTTCCATCTGCTGTCATAAATTACAAACGGCACAGGCTCGTCCGTGTGCGTCCTTACCTTAATCGGCGTTGCGTGGTCAGGCATAAGAAGTATACGGTATTCCTCAAATCTCTCTTTGAGTCCATCCATCACAGGGCCAACCACAAGCGCATCAAAGTCCTCTATTGCCTTTATCTTATTTTTATAATTTCCTGAGTGCCCTGCCTCGTCAGGCGGCTCCACATGGATATAGACAAAATCAACATGATTAAGGGCGTTAAGTGCGTATTCCGCCTTTCCGGAATAATTGGTATCAAGCCAACCCGTAACTCCAGGCACCTTGAGTATCTCAAATCCTGCATATATCCCAAGCCCCTTTGTCAGATCAACTGCTGATACGAGCGCCCCCCTTAAACCGTATTTCTCCTCATATGTAGGCAGGCTGGGCTTCTTCCCCTGCCCCCATAGCCATATGCTGTTTGCAGGCTTTTTCCCACTCTCCAGCCGTTTTTTGTTTATAGGGTGTTTTTCCATTATGTCAACAGAACGCCTCATCAGGTCGCGCAAGACATTGTCTCCTTTTCCTACAGGCAAATAATCGGTAATATCTTTTTCAAGGATGTCATGAGGAGGCATACATTCTATATCATGGCTTCCATTTTTCCAGACCATCAAATGCCTGTAACTCACGCCGGGATAAAAAGCTAAGTCTTCACTCCCCAATTCAGTTTTAATCGCATTAATAAGTTCCCTTGCTTCTTCTGTAGTTATATGCCCGCTGCTGTAATCGTCCATCACAGCACGTGTCCTATCCTCATTGAATTTAAGAGTAACGAGATTACATCTGTATGCCACATCATTATCAGAAAGACTCACGCCTATGCTTGCAGCTTCAAGAGGAGCCCTTCCTGTATAATATTTCGCAGGGTCATAACCGAGTATGCTTAAATTGGCGATATCAGAGCCGGGATGAAATCCTTCGGGAATAGTCCGCACCCTGCCGATTACCCCCTCCTTTGCAAGTTTGTCCATATTAAAGGTAACTGCCTCCTGCAAAGGAGTAAGACCGCCAAGTTCCTCAATGGGTCTATCAGCCATCCCGTCGCCTATCAAAACTATATATTTCACCTTAAAATACTCCTAATCCGTCATTCCCCGATCCCCTGATCAAGTCAGAGGACAGGCTTAATCGGGGAATCCAGTTTTTTCTTCTGGATTGCCCGGTCAAGCCGGGCAATGACATTTTTATTACCCTTTGTGCCGACTTGTCGGCATGTGCTTTTTTACAGTATCCTCTCTATTATCTTTCTTACCTCATTGAATTCCGCTTTAACCTTTATTGCACCGTCAGCAACCTTAAATACTGTATCAGGGTCTTTAAGACCATTGCCTGTTAAAGTGCATACAATTGTCCTTTCATCTTCTCTGGCCTTTTCAAAATAACTTTCCTTATATAATTTTATAACACCTGCCACAGATGCTGCTGATGCAGGCTCGCAGAATATCCCTTCAGATGTTGCTATGAGCTTGTACGCACTTAATATTTCATCATCAGTTACTGCATCTATACGGCCTCCTGATTCATCCCTCGCAGAGACCGCCCCTTTCCAACTTGCAGGATTTCCAATTCTGATGGCAGTTGCAATAGTCTCAGGTTTTTCCACTGGGTGCCCAAAAACTATAGGAGCAGCGCCTGCTGCCTGAAAGCCGAGCATCTTCGGCAGTCTTTGAATTACTCCAGCGTTCCTATATTCCTTATATCCCTTCCAATAAGCTGTGATGTTCCCTGCATTGCCTACTGGCAGCGCATGATAAACCGGGGCGCATCCAAGCTGATCACAGACCTCAAAAGCTGCTGACTTCTGCCCTTCTATCCTAAAGGGATTTAAAGAATTAACGAGGGTTATAGGATATTGCTCCACCACCTCTCTTACCATTTTAAAAGCAACATCAAAATTACCATCAATCTGCAATACATAGGCGCCATGCACCAGCGCCTGAGCAAGCTTCCCCATTGCTATCTTGCCCTCTGGGATAACAACAATTGCCTTTATTCCTGCCCGTGCTGCATAGGCTGCTGCAGAAGCAGACGTATTGCCAGTTGATGCACATATAACCGCTTTTGAACCTGACTCAACAGCCTTGGAGATGGCTAAAGTCATCCCCCTGTCCTTAAAAGAACCAGTGGGATTGGCGCCGTCAAATTTAAGGTATAAATCAATATCAATGCCTAACTTCTGCGGCAGATTAACTGCCTTTATAAAAGGCGTGTTTCCTTCAGATAGAGTTACAACCGGTGTTTTGTCACTAACGGGAAAGAATTCTCTATATTCTTCAATAATCCCCTTCCAAATAATTCTCGAACTATTACACTCTCCAATGTCCATAAGTTCTCCGTTGAATTAGTTAATGCGCATATGAGCGGATGGGTATATGAGTTATAAAAATACAAAAAATAATTTTATTCACTGCATATTAACTCTTTAACCCATTAACTCATTCACTCTATTACGTCTCCTTCTATCAGTTCGACCTCTATGCCATGGTCCTTCAGGGTTTGCATGCCCTTTTTGAGGTTATCCTCTTCTCCCTCAAGTTCAAGCACCATCTCTCCGACAGTATCTGTTACCCTTGCCCTTCTTATATTGGGCATCACATCAAACTTTTTTGCCATGGTAAATAACACAGGCTCTTTAATAAGATGTTGGGGAAAAGTTAATTTAACCCGCATTTTCATAAAAACCTCCATTTTCTGGGAAGCGGAGATGCGGAGACATTCACCCCTTCTCCGTGTCACCCCTTCTCCGTGTCTAAATAATACTGCCTCCGGCTATTGCAGGGATAATGGAAACCTCATCCCCGTCTTTCACCGGCGTCTGCTCTGCTTGTAAAAATCTTATATCCTCTTCATTCACATAAATATTCACGAATCTTCTGACCTTTCCGCCTTCGGATATTCTTTCGGCAATGCCCGGATATTTGGCATCGAGGTCATTAATAAGATCAATCACAGTCCCGGCCTTGCCTTCGACCTCTTCCTTTCCCTGAGTCATTCTCTGAAGCGGTGTCGGAATTCTTATCTTTACAGCCATATTATCACCTCCCATTCCCAATTTCAGATTTAAGACTTATGATTTATGATTGAAAAAATCTGCAATCTAAAATCATCAATCTGCAATTTTTTCAAGTATCTCTTCAAACGCATTCATATTAGGTTTTATATGATGCACCTCTGCAGTATGCCCTAAAAGCGCCTCCTGTGTCTTAAGGCCATTTCCTGTAATGCATGCCACTGTGGTTTCGTTCCCGCCTATTTTGCCCTGTTCTATCAGTTTTATGGTAGTCGCTATGGTTACCCCGCCAGCAGTCTCCGCAAATATGCCTTCTGTCTTTGCAAGCAGTTTCATAGCCTCTATGATCTCATCGTCTGAAACATCCTCGCCATATCCTCCGGTCTCTCTAACAACTTGAGTCGCATAAAAGCCGTCAGCAGGATTGCCTATGGCAAGCGACTTTGCAACAGTATCTGGTTTGACAGGCTTTATAACATCAGTCCCGCTCTTTATGGCAGCTGATATCGGCGAGCAGCCTGTAGCCTGCGCCGCAAATACCTTTGTTTTAAGCTCTTTTAATATGCCTATTTCCTTGAATTCCTTAAATGCTTTCCATACCTTAGTAAGCAGGGAGCCGCTCGCGCACGGCACTACAACATTGTCCGGCGATTCCCATCCGAGCTGCTCTGTAATCTCAAACCCCATAGTCTTGGATCCCTCTGCATAAAACGGCCTGATGTTTATATTCACGAATGCCCACTTGTATTTATTAGCTATTTCGCTGCAAAGCCTGTTGACCTCATCATAATTTCCGTCAACCGCGATCAGATTCGGCTCGTAAACAAGTGAAGCGACTATCTTACTCTGCTCCAGAGTGGCGGGGATAAAAACAAATCTTTTGAATCCGGCCTTTGCTCCTTGCGCTGAAACTGAATGTGCAAGATTTCCGGTGGATGCGCACGCAACAGTGTCAAATCCGAACTCCTTTGCTTTTGTAAAGGCAACTGCAACGACCCTGTCTTTAAAAGAGAGAGTAGGATGAGCGACCGTATCGTCCTTAATGTACAGCTCTTTTATTCCGAGAACCTTCGCAAGGTTATCCGCCTTGATCAGCGGCGTAAAGCCAGACTTCAAGCCCACCTGCGGCTCCCCGTCTATGGGCAAAAGCTCTTTATAACGCCAGAGGTTCTTCTCCCTTTTCTCTATGCTTTTCCTTGTGAGAACCCTCTTTATATTCTTATAGTCATACACCGCTTCCAGCGGGCCAAAGCAAAATTCGCAGACATATATAGGATCAACAGGATACTCCCTGCCGCACTCTCTGCATTTAAGTCCGTTCACATATCCCATAAGCACCTCCTCACGAGCCTTCTGAAATAAAAAGATATTTTACTCTAACCATGACATAAAATTAAACTACTTTACCACAACCTCTACCTCTTTTATATCTCCCCCTTTTATAGAAAAGGCCTTCGTCACAGGCTCTTTATCCATAAGGCTTACTATGATATAAACAGAATCTTCATAGAAAGCGAGGCTTATATCCTTTGCAGACGGATATGCTGCTGAGGAGGGATGAGAGTGAAAAATAGCAAGCATTTTGATATTGTTCGCTCTTATATCTTTCATGACCTGAAACTGCTCCTTTGAATCCATGAAGTAGTTCACAGAAGATTTCTCTGTGTTGGTCATTTTATAAATCCTCGAGACTTCATTGCACTTGCCCGCAAGAATGCCGCACGCTTCGTTGGGATAGCCGGCCCTGCAATGAGCAAGCATCTCGTGAAAGATGTATTGAGGTATAATCATAAACTTATCTATCATACGCGCCCAGCTTAAAATAGGGACACATCCCCTGGGCAATGGGGTCAGGGCAGGGCAATGGGGTCAGGTCTTTATTTTTGCTGTAATTTTACTGAGAAACTGATCTGAAGAACACTGATTGCTTTGATATATAAATAAAATAGCAAAAGTAAAGACCTCCTACTATCTCCTCCTATTAAAGAGTCATCCGCCATCGGGAAAGGGCTCTCAACTATGAGACTTGTATTTTATGCAACTTACCTGTCAAACAAGCCGGCCTTTTTGATGCCTTTTTATACCACCCTGACTTTTTTTGGACTGCACCGACTTCCTGAAAACCTTCGTTTTTGAGTACTTCCAATATTTCCTTTTCTTTCAGTTTCTTTTTAGCCATTTCATATACCTCTCTTTGTAAAACTCATAGCTTCCTTTTATCTCTGTTATCGCCATTGTTAATGCCTGACTGTTATCGAGATACTCATACCATATCTTTCTAATAACAGCCCCCTTGATATCGAGAATATCTTTATGCGGGCAGTCATGGCCGCTGTCATATCTGAGAACTTCATGCCATTCGCCCTCAAACTCGCATAACAGCTTAACGACAAAGCCTTTTATTTCGCCCTTTTCGGCAGCGAAATAAACATAAACCATAGCTCAATGCCGAGTTCTAAAAAATATTCTTTATCCATTGCGGATACTTGAATTATAACATAAAAATTGCAAACATCCGGTTATTTCTAAAACCAAAGCTATATCCTGCAATATCCTGCGTCGTAGTCCTGCAGTTCTGTGATAGTGGGATGAGCTCCGCATACCGGACAGTCTGGATTCTTGGGAACCTTCACGCGTCTGAAATTCACCCTCAACGCGTCGTATATCAAAAGCGTGTTCTTTAACGGCTCGCCCTTTCCGAGTATCAGCTTCAAGACCTCTGTTGCCTGAAGAGCGCCGACGACTCCAGTTATTGCTCCGAGAACCCCTGCCTCCTGACATGAAGGCACAAGACCTGCCGGAGGCATCTCTTCAAAGAGACAGCGATAGCAATGTCCTTCGCCCGGAAGGATCGTCGTAACCTGTCCCTCAAATTTCAGGATTGCACCGCTTACAAGGGGCTTTTTCATCATTACGCAAGCGTCATTGACAAGGTATCTCGTAGGGAAATTGTCGCTTCCGTCAACAACAATGTCATAGTCCTTTATCAGGTCTTTTATATTGTCCTTTGAAATCCTCTCTTTTGTGCCTATAACTTTTACATCCGGATTCAATGACTCGAAGGTTTTTTTTGCGGACTCTATCTTAAGCATGCCGAGCCGCTCTGTATTATGCGCTATCTGCCTCTGGAGATTGCTCAATTCAATGGTGTCGTTGTCTATAATGCCAATTGTTCCAATGCCGGCAGCAGCAAGGTAATATCCCACAGGGCATCCGAGGCCTCCGGCTCCCACAATAAACACCTTTGCATTGAGTATCTTTTTTTGCCCCTTTCCTCCTACCTCTGGCAGTATTATATGGCGGCTGTACCGCTGCAACTGATCCTCTGTGAATTCCACTTATTCCTTCTCCTTCTTAATGAGGATAATCCAGTCAGTGTCATTTATCTTTTCAACTTTAAGAACCTTCTGTCCATGGTCTTCCATTGACTTAGGTATGCTCCTCGATGCCTCTTCGTAATCTAAAAGTATCTCAAGCGTCTCTCCAACTTCCATATCTTCTACTGCAAGCTTGGCTTTGACAAATGTATAGGGGCATACAAGCCCCTTGATATTTATCTTTTTGTCTATCTTAATGTCTGGCTTTACATCTCCCATATTATTCTTCCTTGCCTTCCACCCTTATAAAAATTGTCTTGTCAGAGACAATATGAAGGTTATCTATCTCCTTCACGGCGCTGAGCACATCTCTCTCCTTTGCAGTATGCGTGAGAACCACAAGAGGGACAGAGCCCCCAAGCCTCCTGCCTTTCTGAATAACTGACGCAATGCTTATATTGTAATTGCCAAGTATTCCGGAAATCTTTGAAAGCACGCCCGGTTCATCCATCGCTGAAAATCTGAAATAGTACATGCTCTCTATGTCTTCCATCTTCTTTATCCTGAGTCCTGAATCCTGCATCCTTAATCCAGACTGCACGGTACCTGCCGCTATATTTTTCCCTATGTCAACGATGTCAGCTACAACAGCGCTTCCTGTGGGCATATCTCCGGCTCCTCTTCCATAATAGAGGGTCGAGCCAACAGTGTCTCCTTCTACATAAACCGCATTAAAAACTCCGTCAACCTTTGAGATCAGATATTCATTCGGTATCATCGTAGGGTGCACCCGCATCTCTATTGCTCCGTTAGACAGCTTTGTTATCGCAAGCAGTTTTATCTTATAGCCGAGCTCTGATGCGAATTCTATATCCTGAGCAGTTATCTTTGTAATGCCTTCTTTGTAAACCTCATTATAAGAAAGCGGAATCCCGTAAGCGAGTGACGAAAGGATTGTAAGTTTGTGCGCTGTGTCAATGCCTTCTATGTCGAATGTAGGATCAGCCTCTGCATAGCCGAGCCTCTGCGCCTCCTTCAGCGCATCCGAGAATTCGACCTTTTCATCCGTCATCTTTGTAAGAATATAATTGGATGTGCCGTTGATGATCCCGTAAACAGCTATTATATTGTTTGCAACCAGCCCTTCCCTCAAGACCTTTATTATCGGAATACCTCCTGCAACAGACGCCTCAAACCCTACTTCGACTCCGTTCTTTTCAGCCTCGCCGAATATCTCATTTCCCTCTGTCGCAAGAAGGGCCTTGTTCGCGGTAACAACATGCTTTTTGTTTTTTATTGCATTGAGCATGAAGTCCTTCGCAGGACGGATACCACCCATAAGCTCTACAATTATGTCTATCTCAGGATCATTAAGAATCGCGTTTGCGTCGGTCGTAAGAACGCCTTGGGGAATCTTGATTCCTCTGTCCCTTTTTATGTCGAGGTCTGCGATACGCTTTAAGACAAAATCAATTCCTGTGCGTTTTTTAATGACTCCGGAGTTTTCAAGCAATATCTTTGCAGCGCCTGTGCCGACAGTGCCGAATCCTATTATCCCTACATTGATTTTATTTTTCTCCATATCCCTTATCCTTTTTATAGGCTGCCGCTTAAAACCTTTTTTATCCCCTGTGTTGCCTGCCTTATCCTGTGCTCGTTTTCGACAAGCGCGAACCTCACATAATTGTCTCCGCCCTCTCCAAAGCCTATTCCCGGAGATACCGCAACCTTAGCCTCTTTGATCAGGAATTTCGCGAATTCGAGCGAGCCCATTTTTTTGAACTGCTCCGGAATCTCCGCCCATATGAACATTGTCGCCTTGGGAGGCTCTATCTTCCAGCCCGCGTTGTTTAATCCCTTTATCAATACATTCCTGCGAGATTCGTATATCTTTCTGAAATCTTCAACGCAGTCCTGCGGCCCTCTCAGCGCGACTATGCTCGCGATCTGGATCGGCTGGAACATACCGTAATCGAGATAGCTCTTTATCTTTATCAAAGCGCCTACGACATCCTTATTCCCGCAGCAGAAGCCGACCCTCCATCCTGCCATTGAATAACTCTTTGTCAGAGAGAAAAACTCGACTCCCACATCCTTCGCCCCCGGCACCTGCAAAAAGCTCGGTGGACTGTAATCCTCGAAACATAGGTCTGCGTATGCAAAGTCGTGAATGACGATGATATTATTTTCTTTCGCGAAGTCCACCACTTTTGTGAAGAAATCGAGGCCGTCAACAACCTGAGTCGTTGGGTTATGCGGAAAATTTATTATCAGCATCTTAGGTCTCGGCCATGTCTTTTTAAATGCCTTTTCCATCTCCGCGAAGAAATCGAGGCCCGGGCCGATGGGAATGCTCGTAACCTCGCCACCTGCGATGATCACGCTGTACGGATGTATGGGATACGCTGGAGTCGGCGTCATGACTACATCTCCGGGCTGCACTGTAGCGAGCGCTAAATGGGAAAGCCCTTCCTTCGATCCTATAGTAACAACAGTCTCCGATTCGGGATCGAGATCAACATCGTATCTCCTCTTATACCATTCGGTTATCGCGACCCTTAACTGGGTTATTCCCTTCGACGCCGAATACCTGTGATTCTTGGGATTCTGCGCGGCCTCGCAGAGTTTGTCTATGACGTGCTTTGGCGCGGGCATATCCGGATTTCCCATGCCGAGGTCAATAATATCCTCGCCCATTCTCCTGTATTCCATCTTCAGGCTGTTTACTATGGCGAATACATAAGGCGGCAGTCTTTTTATTCTGTTGAACTCAAACATCGCTCCTCCAGTACATTTCTTCTGCATTCATAGAGCTTCTGACCAGCGGCCCTGACGCAACGAATTCAAATCCCATGGCGAGGGCATTTTCTTTAATCTCTTCAAATACTTCAGGTTTTATATATTCTACAACAGGCAGATTGTTTTTTGTAGGCCTAAGATACTGGCCTATTGTAAGAAAGCAACAGCCCGCGCTCCTTAAATCCTTTAATAATTCCAATACCTCATCCATGCCTTCGCCGAGGCCGAGCATAAATCCTGACTTTGTCTTGATATCGGGCGCGAGTCTTCGGGCATTTTGAAGAACCAATAAAGAACGCTCATAATCGGCCTGCGGCCTTACCCTACTGTAAAGCCTTTTCACCGTCTCCATATTGTGATTGAACACATCGGGCTCCGCATTTAGAACAATTTGCAGGGCGCCTATATCTCCCTCAAAGTCAGGCGTGAGCACCTCAACCTTTGAATGAGGAAGCCTCTTTTTTACGGCCATTATGGTTTCGGCAAACTGTGATGCGCCTCCGTCAGGCAAGTCGTCCCTCGTAACCGATGTTATAACGACATATTTCAAACCCAATTCCTCTGCTGCCTCTGCAACCCTTTCAGGCTCGTCAGCATCAGTGCATGAGGGAACGCCAGAGCTCACAGAGCAGAACCCGCAGTCCCTTGTGCAGCAGTCCCCGAGTATCATGAATGTGGCGGTGGGCTTTGAGAAACAAAAGCCCTTGTTCGGACACCGTGCCTCCTCGCAGACCGTCGAAAGACGGCGGCTCCGCAAGAGGGTCTTCGTCTCATGCATACCTGACGCCTTTACTTTAATCCATTCCGGCAAGCGCATAATCTATCTAAGATACAGGATATAACCGAAAAATTCCAACTTAGACAGTTCCACAATCAGATTTATAAAGGCAAGACTGGCATGGCTTCAAATCCTCTATCAGCGATACCTCAGAGCCGAACCCTCCCGCTGTTTAAGGGCACTTTCAGTATCACATTTACATTAAACAGCATAAACAGGCATCTTATAATCCTATCGCATTGATAGAGGATTTGAAGCCATGCCAGTCTTGCCGCTGGATCTGAAAATTTGATTTAGAGAAGATATTGAAAGGGGCCCTTTGACGGGCCCTGATTGGTTAGATTTTTACTACATTTGTAGCCTTAGGTCCGCGTTCGCCTTCAACTACATCAAATTGAACTCTCTGACCTTCAGCTAATGTCTTGAACCCATCTCCCTGGATTGAAAAATAATGAACAAAGACATCCTGTCCGTTATCACGCTGGATAAAACCAAAACCCTTGGACTCATTAAACCACTTCACCTTTCCTTCAAAAGCCATACTACTAAATCCTCCTTTTTTTACCCTGAATTAAATTCAAGGTTTACTGAATCCTGCACAAAGTATCAGGATGAATTTTTATATCATGAGTAAATATAAAATGTAAAGAAAAAAATCACTTTTTCTTTGCCTCATCCCACAAGGCATCCATCTCTTGAAGTGTCATGTCCGAAAGATGCCTGCCTGCATCTGCAGCCTTCATCTCTATATAGCGGAAACGGGATATGAACTTGCTGATTGTCTTTCTCAGGGCGTCTTCAGGATTTACACCTACAAACCTCGAAATATTCACAAGCACAAAGAATATGTCTCCAAGCTCGTCTTCTATCTCTTTCTGCTCTTTACTCTTAAGCGCATCCCTGAACTCACGCAATTCCTCTTCGAGCTTTTCCATTACATCCTCAACTCTGCTCCAGTCAAAACCGACCTTTGCAGCCCGCGCCTGAAGCTTATGCGCCCTGAGAAGAGACGGAAGCTCCTTTGGAATGCCTTCGAGGATTGATCCTCTTATCTTGCCTTCTTCCTTTTTTCTCTCGTCCCATTGCTTCAAAACTTCGGAAGAAGTTTCAAACTTTCCCCCGCCAAACACATGAGGATGCCTCGCAATCATCTTGTCGCTGATCCTGTTTATCACATCATTAATATCGAACTCACCCTTTTCCTTTGCAAGCTGACAGTGAAAGACTATCTGAAACAAAAGGTCTCCAAGCTCTTCCTTTATCTTTTCAGGGCTTCCTTCATCAAGAGCCTCAAGGACTTCATAGGTCTCTTCTACAAGAAAAGGCTTTAACGATTCTGCCGTCTGTTCTTTATCCCAAGGACATCCGCTCCCAGAGCGGAGGGAGGACATAATATCGAGAAGTTTTTGAAGATTGTCCATCTACTTCGTCAGTATCTCCAATATCTCCCTATATCTTGCCGCCGTCTTTGCCACAATCTCTTCAGGGAGGACAGGCCCTGGATAGGTCTGATTCCAGTCGAGTGTCAGCAGATAATCGCGCACTATCTGCTTATCAAAGCTGTCCTGACTCTTTCCGGGCTGGTAATCCTTTATTGACCAGAACCTCGATGAGTCAGGGGTAAGAAGCTCGTCAATGAGAATAAGTTTATCGTTATACATGCCGAATTCCATTTTCGTATCCGCAATAATGATTCCCTTTTTCTCCGCTATTTCGCGTGCCTTTTTATAAACAGCAAGGGATGAGTCCTTCAATTTTTCTGCAATTTCGTTTCCTACAATCTTTTTCATCTCGTCGAAGCTGATATTTATATCATGCCCCTCCTCGGCCTTTGTGCTCGGCGTAAAAATAGGCTCATCAATCCTTGAAGACTCAACAAGGCCTTCAGGGAGTTTTATTCCGCAGACCGTTCCCTTTTCTTTATACTCCTTCCATCCCGAGCCTGAAAGATAGCCCCGCACAATGCACTCAACAGGCATTGGCTTTGCCTTTTTTACAAGCATGCTCCTGCCTCCCAGCGAATCTTTATATTTATGAAGTATTTGAGGATAGTGCTTTATATCTGTTGCCACTATGTGATTTTCGATAATGTCCTTCATCTGGCTGAACCAGTAAATGGATATCTGTGTCAAGACCTTCCCCTTATCAGGAATGCCGTTGGGCAAAACCACATCAAAAGCAGAAATTCTGTCAGTGGCAACAATCAAGAGATAATCATCAATTTCATAAACATCCCTAACCTTCCCGCGTCTGAGAAGTTTAATATCAGACAAATTCGTTTCCATTATGACATCTGCCATTTCTTCCTCCTGACAAACTTTTCAATCTCGACTGCAAAGAATACCACAGATGACAGGCCGAGTGTAAATATCAGTTCGTTCAAAGTTAATGGCTCTGTCTTAAATATTGGATTCAGGACAGGTGCATAAATAGTTGCTATCTGGAATGCAAAACTTAAAACAACCGCTCCGAGAAGGGCATTATTTGAAAACAATCCGATCTTAAACAGCGACTCGCTCTCCGACCTTATTGCAAGCACATGTCCGAGCTGAGTCAGGCAAAGCACAGTAAATACCATTGTCTGCCAATGGGCGTTTCCTGTCTTAATGCTCCAAGCCTGAACAAACAAAACAATGCCTGCCATCAGCAACCCTACCCATATCGCATGAAGGCCCAAACCTCCCGCGAATATGCTCTCCTGCGGATGACGCGGCTGCCTTCTCATTACATCTCCTTCTGCCGGCTCTACGGATAGTGCGAGGGCGGGAAGGCCGTCTGTCATGAGGTTTATCCAGAGTATATGGATCGGCAGAAGCGGGATCGGCAGCCCTGCAAGCGGAGCTAAGAAAAGCGTCCATATCTCGCCTGAATTCGTCGTGAGGAGATATTTTATGAACTTTCTTATGTTGTCGTATATCTTCCTTCCCTCTTTCACCGCCTTTACAATGGTCGCGAAATTGTCATCGAGCAGGATCATATCGGAAGCTTCTTTGGATAGATCCGTTCCCGTAATCCCCATAGCAATCCCTATATCCGCCCTTTTTAATGCAGGGGCGTCATTCACCCCGTCTCCTGTCATCGCGACGAACTGCCCCCTGTCCTGAAGGGCCTTTATTATTTTTAATTTCTGTTCGGGAGCGACGCGGGCATATACGCGTATATGCTCGACCCGCGTTTCAAATTCTTCCAATGGCAGTCTTTCCAATTCCCTGCCGGTGATTATATGTCTTGAATCGTCCTCTATTATTCCGAGCCTTTCGGCTATTGTCTTTGCGGTAATAGGATGGTCTCCGGTTATCATCACAGGTCTTATGCCCGCGGTCTTGCAAAGCGCAACCGCCTCTTTAGCCTCTTCCCTCGGAGGATCCATCATCCCCACAAGACCTAAAATAGTGAGTCCTGTCTCTACATTCTCAAGAGACATGTCATCAGGCAGTTTGTCCCATCTCCTCATTGCAATGCCCAGTACCCTCAACCCATCAGTAGCCATTCTTTCGCTTGCTTTGTGGATTTCTGCCTTATCCACTGCCTTCAGTCCATCAGATATCAGGATATAATCCGACTTGTCAATCAATACTTCTATCGCACCTTTTGTAAAAGAAACGAAATTAGAGCGGAAGCTCGGAAGTTCGGAAGTCTTTCCTTCCGCACTTCTGCTCTTCTGCTCTTCTGCTCCATGTATTGTCGTCATACATTTCCTGTCCGAATCGAATGGAATTTCCGCAACCCTCGGGAATTTCTTTTCCAGTTCCCTCTTATCAAAACCTTTATCCCTTGCAATGTTGTACAATGCAATTTCAGTTGGGTCGCCTATTACATTGCCTGAGGCATCCACCTGCGCGTCATTGCTCAAAGCAAGGGCAGTAAAAAGCGCAGAAGTCGGGAAGCGCAGAAGTGCAGAAGTTCTAAAATCTGTTGCTTCTGATCTTCCGCTCTTTTGCTCTTCTGCTCTTACTAATTTTCCATCCACATAAATCTCTTCCACCGTCATTTTGTTCAAAGTAAGGGTTCCTGTTTTATCCGAACAGATATAGGTAACGGAGCCGAGGGTTTCTACTGCCGGAAGTTTTCTTATCAAGGCATTCTGCTTCACCATCTTTTTCGCTCCGAGGGCGAGTGAAATGGTTACAACTGCCGGAAGCGCCTCTGGTATTGCCGCCACAGCAAGGGAAATGGCTGTAAGGAGCATCAATAAAGGCGCTTCTCCTCTTAAAATGCCGATGCCGAAGACAATAGCGCATATTGCAAGGACGGCAATTGCAAGTTTCTGCCCGAATTTGGCAAGCCTTTTCTGAAGCGGTATTTTTACCTCTTCTTCCTCCTGGAGCATTGCTGCAATCTTGCCAAGCTCCGTATCCATACCTGTTGCCGTAACAACTCCCATACCGCGGCCATAAGTTGTAAATGTGCCTTTATATGCCATGTTCTTTCTATCGCCAAGCGGCAAATGCTCATCATGCAATGCCTTTGTATGCTTTTCAACAGGCACGGACTCGCCGGTAAGTGCAGCTTCCTCTATCTTTAACATGGCGGTCTCTGTCAGCCTCATATCCGCAGGCACGACATTTCCGGCATCAAGGATTACTATATCTCCGGGGACAAGCGCTGATGCAGGGATATTTGCAGGCATCCCGTCCCTTATTACTGTTGCAAACGGCGCAGCCATTTGTTTGAGTGCGACCATTGCCTTTTCAGCCCTGTATTCTTGAACAAAGCCTATGATGGCATTAAGAACAACTATTACAACAATCGCTATGGTATCCGAGGGCTCGCCGATAATTCCTGACACGATTGCAGCAGCGATAAGAACGAGGATCATGAAGTCCTTGAACTGGTCAAGGAACATCATGAGCGGAGTCTTCTTTTTTTTCTCCATTAGCTCGTTGGGACCGTATTCGGAAAGACGCTTCCGAGCCTCCGCCGGGGAAAGTCCCCCAAGTGATGACTGTAGTTGTTCAATTACATCTTCATTTTTTTTCTTATGCCATTGCATTTTATTCATTGGATTTTTTGCGTTAAACAATCCTTTCAAAAACATCCTCTGATGGATTAAACGCATACATCAGTCCTGTGCCTATATCATAATACCAGCCGTGCAGGTAAAGCTCGCCCGGGGGGCAAGTGTTTTTATGCCTTCTATGCGGAGATTCCTGCTGATTGCCCTGTCCATAACCCTGATGGCGTCTTCCCTGTCAGCGCCTGCTGTCATGAGAAGCATTGCAAGGGAGTCGTAATATGGAGGGATGTCAGCGCCTTCGTACACTCCTGATGCAATCCTCACACCTGGCCCCTGCGGTATCTGCAGTCTAGTAACCGTGCCGAATGAGGGGCTGAAGGTCTTCGGGTCTTCAGCATTTATCCTCACCTCGAGGGCGTGTCTGTTTGGCCTGATATCGGATTGTTTAAATGGCAGAGGTTTGCCGGCGGCAACATCCAGCATTATGCCCACTATGTCAAGACCTGTTATCAATTCAGTAATGCCATGCTCAACCTGAAGCCTTGTATTGACCTCAAGGAAATAGAATCTCTTAGTGGTTGAGTCAAAGATAAACTCCACTGTTCCTGCTGATGAGTATCCTATCTCCCTCATAAGCCTGACTGCAGTAAGGCATATCTCTGTCCTTAAATCCTCATCAATGCTCGGGGAAGGCGCTTCCTCTATAATCTTCTGGTTCCTTCTCTGGATTGTGCATTCCCTTTCAAAGAGATGGATAACATTGCCGTGTTCATCTGCCACAACCTGCACCTCTATATGTTTTCCCCGCTCAATGTATTTTTCAACCAGCACCTTATCGTCTCCAAACGACTTCAACGCCTCAGATCGCGCCTGGTTAAAGGAATGAGCAAGCTGATCTTTGTTTTCCACCTTAACCATGCCCTTGCCGCCGCCTGCAGAGGCCTTAATCATAATAGGAAAACCCACCTTTTCCTTTTCCAGCCACTTCTTAATCTCATCAATGCTCGTGACATTATCAATGCCGGGGATGACAGGGACATTGGCCCTGCGGGCTATTTCCTTTGACCTTATCTTGTCTCCCATGAGTTCCATGGCAGCCGGAGGAGGGCCTATCCAGATCAGTCCAGCGTCAATCACCATCCGTGCAAACGCAGCGTTTTCAGCCAGAAAGCCCCAACCCGGATGCACTGCATCAGACTTACTGTGAAGCGCAGCATCAATCATATTCCCCATATTAAGATATGACTCAATTGGCGGAGCCTCGCCAATGAGCAGTGCAGAGTCAGCCATAAACACATGCTGCGCAAGCCTGTCAGGGGAACTGTAAACAGCCGTTGTGGGTATGCGCCTATCCCTGCATGTATGCATCACCCTTACAGCCGGAACCCCGCGGTTCGCAACTAATATTTTCTTAATCTGCCGTTCCATAGACTATCCCTTGCTTTAATATTTTGCTATAACAACAAGGATTATATTATATTATTTCGGCATCTAATTTGCATTACTGCGATTGTCTAATAAATGCAGCAGGAGGAGGATAAACAATGGCTACAATCCACAGGCTTCCACGCTCTCCATGGAGGGCGATGATAGAAGGAGCGTTTTATGCGAATTCCGTACGAAAAACTACAATGTCAGAGCTTTATAAGCTGGCATTAAAGCAGCCCGAGGTTATGGCAACATCACATCCTTTTTATAAACCCGAACAATTCGGTCTTCCCAAAAATGCAAAGGTTCTCATATCCAACGACGGCGGAATTGTGGGCCGCACCGCGCGAGCAAGAAGGCTTGTGCGGGAGATGGGAAAAGATAAGGACAAATATCTCAGGATGCTCGGAGAGGCTATTTATCAGACTAACAGGCGTGAATGTCTGTGGCTTGAGGCTATAGTAGGATTACATCCTGATTTCATGATAAAGGCGCATTTATTAAGTCCTGCCGCAGATGCGAAAAATATGCTCGATTGGGGAATAAACTTTACTCCGTGGATGAAGCCGTGGAGCGAGATGTATAAGAAATCGCGGAAGCTGAATGAGCCTGATATACTGGTCTTTGCAGACCCTGAATGGTCTGACTCTGATTTTCCGAATGGCCTTGTTATTATTGACGAGGAAGAAAACTGTATAGCCATACTGGGCTTGAGATATTTCGGCGAGAGGAAAAAGGGAACTCTTACGCTCGCATGGACCAGCGGAGTGAGACATAATATGGTTGCGTGCCACGGCGGAATAAAAACTATTGGAAGTCATGCCCCTGTTGCCGTGTTCGGGCTTTCAGGCTCGGGCAAATCATCTATTACCAACAGCCATGATCACGCGGGCACATTAAAGAAAAACGAAAAGGTTACTGTTGTGCATGACGATGCCTTTCTTATAGATCTGGATAATGATATTACAGTTGCCCTCGAGCCGAGCCTGTTTGATAAGACTGACGCAGTAATATTCAAAGACCCTGTTATTAAATATTTCTATTCAGCACAGAATGTCAGCGTAACAGAGCCATCTGAGGGCAAAAGGCTGATGGTGTGCGAGGACATAAGAAACGATAACGGTAGATGCATTAAGGCAAGAGATATGTTTAATCACAAAGACCACTGCAAGAGGCCGGGAAAAGTAGTATGGCTACAAAAAGACCCGTCGCTGCCGCCTGTCTGCAAAATTTCTGACATAGGACTTGCTGTTGCCATGGGCGCATCCCTGAGCACAATGAGGGCAAAGGGAGTTGAAAATGTGCCGAGGGAAGAGCTTGCAAAGCTCGTTATAGAGCCGTTTGCCAATCCATTCAGAGTGCATCCTCTGACTGTTGACTGCCAACAGTTCAGGAAGCTTTTTAAGATGGGCACAGAGTGCTATATAATGAACACTCACGCATTCGGCTTGCCAGGACAGGAGATAGATATTCCAAAAGAGCTTTCTCTGACCATTGTAACAGAGATGGCAAGAAATAATATTGAGTGGAGGGAGTGGAAGGTATTCCCGGGATTGCTTGTTCCCAAAAACGGCAACGAGCTTTTTGGCGCTGACTTCGAAAAGAAATACAAGCCGTCGAGAGATCCGGAGTACCTCCAGTTCTTGAGAAACCGTATGCAGGACCGCATAACATATCTCTCAAACAAGAGAGACATAGACCGCGACATGGAAAACTACTTCATTGACCCTCTCGTTGAAGCAAGGGTAGTGATAGACAGGATACTGAATCCTATTTGAGATAAACAGCAATCACCCGTAGAAGGCATCATAAGAGACGTTTTTAAAATTATGCCTTCTTTAGTTCCTTTGATTTCTCCAGTAGCGACTGCCTTGTCTTTTCCCTGAATGACTCAAGTTTTTCAGCTATATCAGAATATTTTATTGAAAGAATGGAACATGCAAGATATGCAGCATTCTTTGCGCCGTCAATAGCAACTGTTGCAACTGGGATTCCCGGAGGCATCTGGACAGTTGAATATAATGCATCAACGCCGTTCAATGTGCCTGATTTTAGAGGAACGCCTATAACAGGAAGGGTTGTATGAGATGCTATTACTCCAGCTAAATGTGCTGCCATGCCTGCTCCTGCAATTATAACCTCGATGCCTCGTTCCCGTGCTGCCTTTGAATATTCCGCAGTCTTTTCTGGAAGCCTGTGTGCGGAGCTTATATCAAGTTCATAAGGCACGCCCATTTCTTTCAAGACCTCTCCTGCCTTTTCCATAACAGGCAGATCGCTGTCGCTTCCCATGAGGATCAATACCATCGGCTTGCTCATTTTTATCTCCTGTATGTCATTGCTTCAAGCCTTGCAACCCTCTCTTCAATAGGCGGATGCGTGCTGAAGAGCTTTAAGATTCCGCCTCCTGTGAGCGGATTGACAATAAACATATGCGATGTCGCAGGGTTCGCATCCATATGTATCCTCTGAGACGCCATGTGGAGCTTTTTCAATGCGCCGGCAAGATGCATGGGATTGCCCGCAATCTTAGCGCCTCCATTATCTGCGCCGTATTCCCGGGAGCGTGATATAGCCATCTGAACAAGCATTGCAGCGATAGGTCCAACAATCATCATCACTATTGCTGCTATGGGATTTCCGCCTTCTTCGTCATCGTGCCTGCCTCCAAATATCATTGCCCACTGCGCCATCTGAGCGAGATAGCTTATAGCACCTGCGATTGTCGCAGCCACTGTGCTTACGAGAATATCCCTGTGCTTTATGTGCGCAAGCTCATGAGCTATTACGCCTTCAAGCTCTTCCCTCGATAAAATCCTCATAATGCCCGTGGTAACCGCGACCACCCCGTGATTTGGATTTCTTCCTGTTGCAAAGGCATTGGGCTGATCCTGCTCCATTATGTAAACCTTTGGCATCGGAAGCTCTGCCCTGTGAGCAAGCCTCCTCACTATTCCGTAAAGTTCAGGGGCCTCCGCCTCAGAGACAGGCTTTGCGCCGTACATCTTCAGCACGATTTTATCGCTGAACCAGTATGTAATAAAGTTCATGCCGAATGCGATGATGAGGGCGAATGTCATGCCAGACTTGCCGCCAATGATGCCTCCAATTGCAACGAGCATTAAGGTCAATGTCACCATCAAAACCATTGTCTTTAATCCGTTCATATCTTAACCTCCTCTTTTAAATTGCTGATTTCGTATCCGTTGCAAAAGAAACCAGAAGTGTTTGAACATTATTTTTGCAACGTGTTAGCCGTTTGTTGCGGACATCTTTTTAAATAGAACGTGTCCTTTGTGCAACCTGCCTTTCTTTTCCCTAATGATTTTCCAAACTGCTTCACGGAACAATAAATACAAGCCTGTCTGTATCCTCCGCAATTTTTTCATCAGTCCTCACACCTTTTATTGAAAGGATCAAGGTGTTGGTTCCTTGAATAAGAGGAATTTTTACTATTTCGAGCTTGCCGGGAAGTGGGTCAAACTTAGTGGTTATATTATTGCCATTAAGTTCGGCATTAAATGTCTCCCGTTTTATAGTATTGCCATATATGATACTCAGATTAAAACTGTTGGTGCCAGCAGGCAATTCAGTTCTTGCCTGATTAGGATTGAAATACTGAAGAAACTTATTCACATCTGTGGGTTTCTGCCCTTTTCCATCAAATACAGGAATCTCTGAACTTCCTGTAAACTTGACCTGTACTTGAGAGCTAGGATCTGAGGAATAGGTGATTTCGTAGTTGTCTATTTTGCCATGATAGGTAGTGCCAATCTTTTCTTGAGTGGATGGTATCTCTTTCATATCATATCCAAAAACGCTTAAAGAATATCTCCCCGACCCCGTTCCTATAACGCTGACTTCATATGTACCATTCTCGGGTGTGTACAAATAACTAACCCATCTTTCACCACTAATGCCATCATCTGCATAGTCTGTATTTGGTATTTCTTCTAAAATTGACCCGGTGGAAATATCAAGACCCGTCTGTCGCCCTAAAGGGTCCCTTATAAGAAATTGAGCAATGGCCTCCACTGACTCTGTAGAAAAAGGTCCTACCCCGATTCTAATCCCACCAAGCCTTTCAATGTCTTTAGCATATATCTGATTAACTAAAACGATAAACATCGCTATGATTATAAATAATCTGAATTTTCTCATTTTATTATCCTCTCTAATTTGGTTTAAATCTTCTCAGACCAAGGTATTTATTATCATAACCTTGTAAAGTTGTTATATCATAAGCAGGGTCATTAATACTCCATGTTATCTCATTGTCTACACACATAGTTCCTGTTGCAACGACAAAATGCCCTTTCTTTGTTGGCACTTTAAGTATTACTGGCTTTCCCTCGCAGAGATCATTGTTTAGCGTCTTATCATCGCGCCTATTTAGACGACCATTAAATATTACTCTATCCTTAGAATACATAGTTACCTTAGAATACCTAGTTACAGCCCACCAGTTAATACTACCTCCATCATACCCATCAGATTGACTCTTAAGCCACTCATTTAAATTCCTCGGGTTTACCTCTTTTCCATCAATACCTGTGGCAACACCGTAGTATCTTAAAACCATCACCGCTGATGTTAAAGCGCAACCTTCGTTACATATATTTGATGCAGTACGATCATAAGTATCTGTCCCCCATGGAGAATCACACTGTTTGCCTAATGGAACACTTAATGCAGTAGCACAACCTACACTTATCTTGGATGTTGCCGCTATCTCATAAAAATCCCATGATAGCTCATCAGGGGTATAACCGATGAATCCACCATCAGAACGCGGACAATTCCAATTTACATTGTAATATCCACACCACTCCTCTCCATGTCCTGAGCAGTGTACAGCTTTTACAGTATATGTTCCATACTCAGTTGGCGCTTGAAGGTTTTGTGTATCTGTTTCCCAACAATTAGAACCGCACATTGTCCAATAGGGTTCGGCATGTCTGCCTGCCTCTGTGATCTCGCCAATAGATTCGTTCTTGTAGAGTATCTTGAAATAATCACTTGGGCAATAGCAGGTTCGATACCACCATACTGTCAGATAAAATGACTCTCCGGGAGAAAGCATACACTTGCTCGGCTCTATGCGGATTTCGGATGTGAAAGGGTTCTCTTGTCCTCCTTCTGCCGACGTCATCGTTAAGATTGCTCCTATAATTGCAACGATTCTATATAGATTTTTCATCATTTTATTCATATATTATATCATCCTTCTTCTGCCTATACCGAATGGCTAACAATGTCGCGGATTTTAAAATTCTAAAATCATAAATCGAAAAACTAAATACAAAAGACCTTTACCGCAAAGAATACTTATCATTTATTTTATAATAAATACTCTTTGCGGTAAAGGTCTTGCTTATTAGTTAGTTTAGTCTTATTACTCACTAACCAGAGGCACCGACCTGCCTATTGCAGATGTGCTGACGATGTCCGCTGTCCAGCTACTCCCCTTTATTGTTAATAGCTTATCTGAAACAATAATTTTATATCAAGCAGACTGCCTTGCCAGTTGTTTGTTCATGTAGAACTGCTGAGCGATGCTGAGGACATTGTTCACAAGCCAGTAAAGGACAAGACCCGATGGAAAGGTCAAAAACATAAATGTGAAGACCACCGGCAGTATCATCATTATCTTCTGCTGTGTAGGTTCCATAGCAGAAGGTGTCATTTTTTGCTGAATTACCATTGTTACACCCATAACTATCGGCAGTATATAATATGGGTCTTTTGCAGAGAGGTCTTTTATCCATAGCATAAATGGCGACCCTCTCAACTCTATGGCTATAAGCAAAACCTTATATAAGGCAAAGAATACAGGTATCTGAAGGAGCATCGGAAGACAACCGCCAACAGGGTTTACCTTGTGTTTCTTGTACAGCTCCATAGTCTCCCTCTGCATCCTCTGTGGATCATTCTTATATTTTTCCTTTATCTCGGCCATCTTTGGCTGAATCTCCTGCAATCTTTTCATGGATTTCTGCCCTTTATTGATCAAAGGAATGAAAGGAATTCTGACAATTATAGTTAAAATAATAATTGCTATCCCATAGTTCGGCAATACATTATAAAAAAGCTTCATCAGCCAAAACAGAGGCCTCGCCAGTATTGAGAAAAAACCGAAATCGACTATATGCTCAAGACCGACGCCGAATTTCTTTAACCTGTCATATTCTTTAGGCCCTGCATATATCAAGTATTTGTTAGTTCCAGCGCCTAACTTAATCGCTGCAAGCGCATCACCGTTTTTACTCCACACCTTTGTTTCTGCTATCGGCGATCTGGGGACGATAGAGGAGAAGAAGTATTTGTCTTCCTGCGCAATCCATTTAACTCCTTCTTTAAAACTTTTCGATTCCTTTAGCTTTTTCTCAGTAAATTCCATTCTTTCAGCATCTTTAAGAACAACAGGACCGAAATGCTCAGAGTCATCCTTCTCATAAATCCCAAAGTCTTTTCCCGTGGTTATCCAATATGAATCCAATCCGCTGACCTCATCCTTTAAATCTATTCCATAGTTATCGTTATAAAAACTATATGTCCTCCGGATGGAATGCCCGGCTGATGAATGTTCAAATACAAGGGTTGCTGTCTTTGCAGAAGAATCGAGCCTTATATCTTTTGCGTTAGTTGCAAAATTAACGCCTGATAGCTGAAAACTATCATCTGAACCTATAGAAAGAGGAAGCAAAAGATTGTCCCCCTTTAAGACTATTATGTTGCCTGCTTTATCTTTGTGTTTTTTTAATTCAATTCTCTTCATTGTGCCGCCCTTTGTTGAAAAGACAGCGGCATACAATTCACCTTCTACTTTTATCTCTTTTTCAACAGAAATATCAGTTTTAGGAGCCGGAGCAGTTGGAACCTCTGCTGCCTTCTTATTAACATGGGGGATCTCTTTTTTATCTTTATCCACACTGTCTTCCTTAACAGTCTCTTCTCTTGTCACCAGTGGAGTATCCTTTACAGCAAGATACTGATATGTTATCAGTATTGCAATGGAGATTATTATGGCCAACAGCATCCTTTTTTCCATTTCTTAACTCCTAACTCTTATTGAAGATTCCGTGCAGCAAGCTGCATGGAATACGCTCGCTATTCATTTAACGGGGTCGTATCCACCCGGATGAAACGGATGACACTTCAGAATTCTTTTAAAGGAAAGATAACAACCCTTTAATAAACCATATCTTTTAATCGCCTCCATGGAATATTCAGCGCATGAAGGTGTAAACCTGCAGCTCGAAGGCAACAAAGGTGAAACAGCGTATTTGTAAAGCCTTAACAGTCCTATCAGTAATGCCCTAAACAATCCAGCAAGCTTTCTATGCAGAAAGCCTCTTCCTTCCCTTTGCCCTTCTCTTCTTTACGATTCTCCTGCCGCCATTTGTGCTCATCCTCGTAAGAAAACCGTGCGTCCTTTTCCTTCTGCCTTTATGTGGATGATATGTCGTATATGTTCCCATATTAAAACCTCCGTAATCTTTTCCTGTAAAATTTTGGAAAAGAGATTATAAGTTTTAGAGACTTATAAAGTCAAATTTACGGCTTCCAATATTCCTCGAATTTGCCGTTCTTTGTGATCCAGACGACATAAGGAGAGTCTGCCACATCTCCCTTATCCGTAAATTTTATTTTCCCAAACGAGCCAGAAAACTCCATTGAATGGAGTTTCTCGATCACTGCCTTGCCTTCTGTCGTATTTGCCTCTTTTATGGCGCTGAGCATAATGTTTATCGCGTCATAGGCATAAATGGAATAAGGCCCCAATTCGCCATGTCTGGCATTATATTTTTCTATAAAGCCCTTTGCCGCCGGTATGTTTTTCGGATCAGGACTGAATGTAAGATATGTTCCCTCTGCGGCCTTGTCTCCTGCTATCTCTATAAATTTAGGGTCTATGCTTCCATCTCCACTCATAAATGGCGCTGTAAGGTTTATCTCCCTTGACTGTTTCACAAGAAGACCCGCCTCTGGATATATGCCTCCAAAATAGACAATCTCAGGTTTTTTTTCTTTAATAGATGTAAGAACGGTCTTGAAATCTTTATCTCCCTGAGTTATGCCTCCGTAATAAATAATCTCTGCGTTGCTGCCTAAATGTTTTTTGAATTCATCCGCAAGTCCCTGCCCATATGTGGTCTTGTCATGGATTATAGCAATCCTTTTGATTTTCAACTTATTCTTTAAAAACCCGGCAGCTATCAATCCCTGCTGGTCGTCTCTCCCACAAACCCTGAAAACCCCTTTATATCCCCTTTCTGTAAGCCGCGGATTAGTGGAGGCAGGGGTTATCATAGGAATGCCCGCCCTGTTATAGACATCTGAGGCAGGTATTGAGCAACTGGAATTGAAATGGCCTATTATACCGGCTGCGCCTTCGTTGACAAGTTTATTCGCCACTGATACTGCCTGTTTTGGATCAGCCGCATCGTCTCCGACTATTATTTCTATTTTTTTGCCGAGGATGCCGCCCTTGTTGTTCCATTCCTCAACTGCGAGGGCAACTCCGTTTTTAAAATCGGTTCCCATCTTTGCCTGAGCCCCGGTCATTGGCCCTGCAATGCCTATTTTAATGACATCTTCCTTCTTTCTACAGCCTGAAATGACTATTGTCAGGGAAAAAACAGTAATTAAAAAGATGGTAATTCGTCTCATCCCTAAGCCTCCTTTATCACACCTAAAAACCTTCTTGCATTCTCTTTTATATCGCCTTTTAAGAATCCTGATGATACCGCAACTCCATAACATCCGGTATCAAAGACAGATTTTACATTATCTGGATTTATTCCGCCGATCGCTATGACAGGGATTTTTACCGAGTTTGTTACCTCTCTTAATGCATCGACCCCTTGAATTATTATATCTTCCTTTGTGTCTGTATGGAATACCGAGCCAAAGCCTATATAATCAGCCCCTTCTCTCTCAGCCTCCAGCGCCTCTGAAAGACTATGGGTTGATACCCCGATAATTTTATCATGCCCTACTATCTTTCTTGCTTCTCTTATCGGGAGGTCGCACTGTCCCAGATGAACTCCATCAGCGTCTGCTGCAAGTGCGATATCCGCATGGTCATTTATTATCAGGCATGCGTTAAACTTTTTTGTAAGCTCTCTTAATTTAACAGCCTCATAAAAGATACCTCTTCTTGTTCTATTCTTTTCCCTATACTGAACCCACTTTATTCCGGTTTCCAGAAGGATCGAGATAGAATTTTCCATTGATGATCCGGCAATAACACATACCTTCCCGCACTTCAACAACATCGTTATAGACTTTAGCTCGGCGACTTGCCGGTATTGCCCTGCTCGTTTATCCTTTCTAAAAAGTGGGTATCAAAATCACCCATTACAAAATCAAGATGGTTTAAAATCTTTTTATGGAACGGTATGGTGGTTTTTATCCCTTCGATTACAAAGCCGTCCAGCGCGGTCTTCATCTTGGCTATGGCATCCTCTCTGTTTTTAGCGTGGACTATCAGCTTGGCAATCATGGAATCGTACTGCGAAGGGACTGTCCAGCCAGTATATGCTGCTGTATCAACTCTCACTCCGGGACCGCCTGGGGGAAGGAAAAGAGAGATCCTGCCCGGTGAAGGGATGAACCTTTCAGGGTCTTCGGCATTTATTCTGCATTCAATTGCATGACCTGAAAACTTTATCTGATTCTGTTTTAAAGACAATAGCAAGCCGGCAGCTATATTTATCTGCTCTTTAATTATGTCAATGCCTGTAAGTTCCTCTGTGACAGGATGCTCCACCTGAACCCTCGTATTGACCTCCATAAAATAAATAGTCTGATCTTCATCAACAATAAATTCTATAGTGCCAACGTTTTTATACTTCATCGCCCTTGCGGCACGCACAGCAAGCTCGCCTATTCTCTTGCGGAATTTCTCTGTTGACAGAGGCGAAGGCGCCTCTTCTATGAGTTTCTGATGCCTCCTCTGTATTGAACAATCCCTTTCACCAAGGTGGACAATATTCCCCTTGCCGTCAGAGATGATCTGAACTTCCACATGTCTTATGGATGGAAGATATTTTTCCAGATAAAGCTCACCACTGCCAAAGGCTGAAAAAGACTCCCTTTGGGCCATATGAAACGCCTGTGAAAGCTCCTTCTCTTCCCCGACTACCCTCATGCCTCTTCCACCGCCACCGGCTGAAGCCTTCAATATTACAGGGAATTCTATCTTCTTTGCTATTCTAACAGCCATTTCCTCTGTAGACACAGGACCGTCACTGCCGGGAACCACCGGAATCCCCCGCCTTTTCATTACCTGCCTTGCCTTTGATTTGTCCCCGCCGATTTTTATGCTTTCAGGCGAGGGGCCAATAAAAGTGATGCCTGAGGTTGCGCACGCCTCGGCAAAATGAGAATTTTCCGAGAGAAAGCCATATCCCGGGTGAATGGCCTCTGAGTCTGTAAGTTCAGCCGCACTAAGAATTGCCGGTATGTTTAGATAGCTTTGCGAAGGACTTGCAGGGCCGATACATATGGCTTCGTCTGCAAGCCTTGCATGGAGCGCATCCCTTTCTATATCAGAAAATATAGCAACTGTCCTGATATCCAGTTCTTTGCATGCCCTGATAACCCTGATGGCTATTTCACCACGATTTGCAATGAGTATCTTTCTAAAAAGTTTCATGATACAGGCTCTATCAAAAAGAGGGGTTCTCCATACTCCACAGGGTGTCCATTCTCAACCAATATCCTTGTAACAACTCCATCAATTTCGCTCTCTATCTCATTCAGTAATTTCATCGCCTCTATTATGCACAAAACCTGCCCCTTCTTAACCCTTGCGCCAATTTCGACAAATGGCTCTGCCTCAGGGGAGGGAGACCTGTAAAATGTCCCCACAATTGGAGAAGTTATCGTAAAAAGCCCCTTCTCTGTTTCTAATACCTCTTCTTTTTTGCTCTCTTCCTTAACAGATGGCGCTGTGGGGTGGACTTCCAGATGACCAAAAAACCTTTCCCGTTTTATCTTAACCTTGACCCCGTCTTTTTCTACCTGCAGTTCTGTAATGTCCGTATCCTTCAATAAGCCCATCAAATCCTTTAAGTCATCAAGCTCCATATTGCCCTCCATTTTTACTAATCCCTAACCCCTAATAAAACTTAGTCCCTAACTATTTTACCTTCTCTATATATTCTGAGGTCCTTGTGTCTATCTTCAAAATATCGCCTACCTGTATATGAAAAGGCACTTTAACAACAGCGCCTGTCTCGAGCTTTGCAGGCTTACTGCTTCCAGAGGCTGTGTCTCCTTTAAAGGCAGGCTCTGTTTCAGCCACTTCCAGCTCAACAAACATAGGGGGCTCCACAGTTATAGGATCTCCTTTGTAATAGAGGATGCTCACTGTCATATTCTCTTTAATAAACTTTTTTGTATCGCCGAGCTGCTCTAATGTCAAAGGAACCTGTTCATAAGTCTCCATGTCCATGAAATAATGCAGGTCGTCCTGAGCATATAGATACTGCATTTCCTTTTTTTCGAGGGCTGGAGATTCAAACTTGTCGCCTGCCGGAAAGTTTTCTTCGAGCACCCTTCCCGTCTTCAGGCTCTTTATCTTTGTTCTCATTATCGGAGCCCTCTGCTGCATTTTAACGAATTGAAAGTCAACTACTTCATAAGGCTCGCCTTTATATTCAATTTTTGAGCCTTTCCTGAAATCACCAGCGGTAATCAATGCCACACCTCCAAATTTTGTTACACAGCAAAAAGTATACAGCAAAGCGGTCTTGAAATCCAGACTGCAATAGATGTTAATTAATAATCTCCAGTTCCCTGTCGAGCGTTGTCAGGAGTTCTGCTTTTCCGTTTTTTACTTCTACCATGTCCTCTATTCTCACGCCGCATATGTCTGGAATATAAATTCCAGGCTCTATTGTAAAAACCATCCTGTTTAGAATCTTTTCGCTTTTCGCCCACGACACATGCGGATATTCATGCACGTCAAGCCCTATGCCGTGTCCTGTGCCGTGTCCGAAGTATTCCCCGTACCCTGCTTTTTTTATTGTGTTTCTGGCGGCGTTGTCAACTGTCATGGTTTTAATGCCTTCCTTTATGTTTCTTATGGCGCTTTTCCTTGCTTCGTTTACAATATTATATATTTTTACCTTTTCAGAAAGGGCTCCCCCATCTACAAGGAATGTCCTCGTCATATCAGAGTAATATCCATTTGCCTCCCCACCCCAGTCAATTATAACAAAATCTCCCTTTTCTATCTTTTTGTCCGAAGGTTTTGCATGAGGCATGGCAGAGTTCTTTCCAGAGGCAACTATTATATCAAAAGGAATGCTCCTGCATCCTCCTTTTTTTAGCTCCTCTTCAAGTCTCAGAGCAATACTCCTTTCTCTTATTCCTCGTCTTATTCTCGGTTTGACTTTTAGAAAAGCCCTTTCAGCCCTATTTATCGCCTCTTTAATATTATCTATCTCCTCATCATCTTTAATCTTCCTGAGATTTTCAACAATATATTTCTGAGGCACCGGACTTATTTTTAATTTTTTTAAGTTTTCAAAGAATTCATAGGATACAGATGTCTCAAACCCGAGGTTCCTGATGCCCATTTTTCTTATTAAGCTGCGGATGGTATCCATTGGTTTTGAATGGGGCCTCATGCCTTTCCCCATCCCTATCTCAAATCCTTCAATTTCCTGTTCTGCCTGTTCTGTGTAGCGGGAGTCTGTAAAGAATAGTCTTCTGTTAGCTGTAATGAGAACAAAACCTGACGAGCCTGTAAAACCTGTGAGATAACGTATATTCCTGATATTGCTTATAAGAATGGCATCTATCTTATTTTTTTTTATTATCTTCTGGATACGGGTTGTTCTTGATAGTATTGTAGATTTAGAGGTTTGCACTGATTATTCCTTTTTATAATCTGCTAACATCCCTTTTTTGCCTCAGCCACCCTGTCCAGTATTGCTGAGGCAACATCTTCTTTAGACATAACCTGCAGAGGCAGTTCTTGAATTTTTCCTGATTTATCCCTGCTGATTATTGTTACTTCATTTGTGTCCGTATCAAAGCCTGAGCCTTCCTTGGCAACGTCATTAAAAACTATCATGTCAATGTTTTTAGCAACGAGTTTTCCCTTTGCCCTGTCGACCCTGTAACCTGTCTCTGCAGAGAAACCAACAATAAAAGGTCTTTTCTCCAGCCTGCCTGTTTCTTCAAGTATATCTGTTGTCTTTGTAAGATTAAGCGAAAACCCTTCTTTCTTTTCTATCTTCTCAGCCTTCATACCAGCAGCCCTGAAATCAGCAACTGCAGCAGACATAATGAATATTGAGGACATATTAATGTTATTCATTACTGCCTTATACATTTCATCAGATGTATCAACATTTATAATGTCTACTCCATCAGGAGGCTTTATGGAAACAGGGCCGCTTATAAGAGTAACATCTGCTCCTCTCCTCTTAGCAACCCTTGCAATAGCATATCCCATTTTACCTGAGGACCTGTTGGAAATATATCTTATAGGGTCAATGTATTCCCTTGTGGGTCCCGCGGTAACAAGCACGCTTTCCCCTGCCAGATCCTGCGCTGTTAAAGAAGCCTTTATGGAATCAATGATCTTATCTGCGTCAGCCATCCTGCCAATCCCCTCCTCGCCGCAGGCAAGGCTTCCCTTTTCTGGCCCTATGGTCTTTACCCCTATTGATTCAAGGTAATGGAGATTTTTCTGAAATGCCGGATTTTCATACATCCTCCAGTTCATTGCAGGCGCGATAAGGACTTTGCCGTTAAATGCCATTAGAGCTGTGCTCAGGAGATCATCAGCAATTCCATTTGCGTATTTGCCAATAATATTCGCAGTTGCAGGAGCTATTACAAACAGGTCAGCATTTGCAGGCAGACTTACGTGGGATAACGGGGATCGGAACATATCAGAGTAAACACTATCGCCAGACGCGAGTTCAACTGAAAGAGGGGTGATAAAATTTTTCGAGGCCTCTGTCATTATGACCTTGACACATGCCTCTTCCTCTCTTAATCTCTTGATTAATTCAATGGATTTGTAAGCAGCTACGCTTCCAGTAATGCCTAAGAGTATAGAACTGCCTTTCAGCAACCCCATACACCTTACTCTTCTGTATCTTCAAGCCTTTCGGTCTCTGTAAACAATTCCTCGAGGGCCCTTTCCGTAGCTCCCTTTTCGTGGAGATAAACCCTGAGGTCTTTTTCAAGCTCCGAAAGGTCTTCGGCAGGCCTTCTCTTTTCTTCAGCCAATTTCTTGAAATCGATTCTTTCAGCCTTTTCCCTTGCAACCACAGCTTCGTCACCTGTCAAAAATTCAATCTCTCCGGTAATAGTCTCTAAAAGGGCAGTGGTGGTCATCTTCTTAGCCTTTGTCTGGACCCTCTGCTTTACACCCAGAGAGAGCTCTCTTGCCCTCTGAGAAGCGATGACAACCAGTCTGTATCTGTTCTCTATCTTCTTTTTGTCATAATCAACCGGCAGTGATATAATGTCCATTTATTGTGCCTCCTTTAAAAATTTTTCCTCTATCCATTCATGGTTTATTCTCGTAATTTTAAGTCTTTCTCCCATTATTACTGCCTTTAATTCTTCAACAGCCTCTTCAAATACATTGTTTATTATAACATAATCATAGATTTTATACTCCCTTATTTCTTCAACTGCATTTTTAAGCCTTGTATCAATCACATCTGCTGAATCACCTCTTCTGTCAACAAGCCTTTTCTCAAGTTCCATCATAGATGGCGGCATTATAAAAATCAGGACGCTATCTGGGAAATGCCTCCTAATCTGTTTTGCACCCTGCACATCAATATCCATCACAACATCGATCCCTTCATTAATCATACCCTCAATGTGCGACCTCGAAGTGCCATAAAAATTGCCATACACCTCAGCCCATTCGACAAACTCTCCGTCAGCTATCATTGTCCTGAATTCATCCTCATCCACAAACATGTAGTGCACACCATTTATTTCCCCAGACCGGATTTTTCGAGTTGTATAAGACACTGAATGTCTTACGCCGCTTATTGTGTCACAAATCCTCTTACACAGGGTGGTTTTCCCCGCGCCAGAAGGTGCGGATACTACAAACAAATTACCTTTCCTTTGCTTCATTTTTAGAGCCCTTTGAATCCCCTTTTGATCCGGAAATCCTCTGTGTTATGGTCTCTGCCTGAAGGGCAGAAAGAATTATATGATCACTGTCTGTCACTATTATGGAACGAACTTTTTTCCCTTCAGTGGCATCAATAAGCTTGCCTCTCTCCCTCGTTTCATCTCTCAATTTTTTAATAGCCCTTGACCCGGGGTTTACAACAGCTATTACCCTATTGGCAGACACCACATTCCCAAACCCTATATTAACAAGGACATTCTTCATTGCCTATCCTATTGAATATTCTGGGACTGCTCTCTGAGCTTTTCCATTTCCGCCTTCATCTCTATAGTAAGCTTTATAAGTCTGATATTGTCCGATTTTGATGCAATGGTGTTTGCCTCTCTGTTCATCTCCTGCAAAAGGAAATCGAGTCTCCTGCCTATTACGCCTCCTGCTGACAAAAGAGAGTGGAACTGCTGAATGTGGCTTTTAAGTCTTGTCATCTCCTCTGTGATGTCAGCCTTCTGCGCCATTATGGCAACTTCCTGCGCAAGCCTCGTCTCATCAATCGTAAGATTGGACGCTATCTCTGCTATCCTCTTTGAAAGCGTTTCTTTATAGTCAAACGCCGCATCGCCTGCTATCTTCTCTGTTTCTGTTAGTATATCTTTTAGTCTTTCAAGGCGAACAAGCATCTCTTTTTGGAGAGCATCGCCTTCCTTCCTGCGCGCATCCTCTATTTTGAGCATAGCCTCGCCGATTGCATCATATAAGGCGTCTGTATTGCATTCCGGCTCTTCAGTTATCAAGAGCTCCCTGTATCCCGAGAACAGATCCATCCCAATGCTGCCGGGCACGGAGAGTTCGCGCTGCAGGCTTGAAAATGCCTCATACATGCCTTTTGCAAGCTCTTTGTCCACTCTTATTTTCGGCTTCCTTTTGTCTGTCAGCGAAATGAAGACATCGAACTTTCCCCTCGAGAAATGCTTCTTAATAATATTCCTTACAGGTATTTCGTGCTCGGATAAAAAAGAGGGCATCTTTACGGAAATATCCATATGCCTCTGATTTAAGGACTTTATCTCGACCTTAAAACCACCTGTTTCAGCGGTGCCAAAACCTGTCATGCTCTGGATCAAGGCAGTTCTCCTCCAATTAGTTTTATCGGCAGTTTTATTGTCTTATGTCTTGATGTTTCCCCTTTCATAATGACCACATCGCTTTTCCTTATGCCGAATTTTTTCGAGAGAAACTCGATTAGTTGCTCGTTTGCAGCCCCCTCGACAGGCGGAGCCGTGAGCTTTACCTTTATCGCATTGCCGATTGAGCCTGCAATTTCGTTTTTTGAAGAGCGCGGTATAACCTTCACTTCAATGATAATTCCGTCATCGGTTTTTGTATAAGGCAAATCCATAGCGTCTCTTGTAGAAATTGTAGTATAACTCACCAATGGTTACTGTAACAACAGTTAAAGCCGCTCCTCCGATGACATCAATAACATAATGATACCTGCAATATACGGTGGCAACTATCAATAGCAGCACTGGAACTGACATTATCCAGAAAAGACCTCTTTCGTATCTGTATGCAAGAAAAAGCACTGTGAGGGCAATGCCTGTATGTCCGCTCGGAAACGCGTCCCTCTTTACACCTTCAAGAAGGTTGAGGATTTGCTGGATAGGCTGCGAGACCAGAAAGCCGCCGATCTGTTTTTCCTGAAGATGCTCCATCGCATACCTCGGCCCGAGCGCCGGGAAAAGCATATAGCCGACATAAGAGAGATAAAAGCATAGAAGTATTAAGAACAGCGACTTCTCGAATTCTTCATCCTTTCTTTTCGCCTTCAGCATGATGCCGAGCATTACAGGAAGAAAATAGTATGTGGAATATGCAATCTGAAGGACATCTGTCAGCAATGGTGAAGCTACCTTCTCCATCATAATGGTTGGATAACCGCTAAAAATGATGTAGTCCAGCCTGATAAGCAGGTGGTCAATATCCTGAGAATTAATATTATGGACAATCAAGCCAAGGCTGTCGAATATTATCAGCACGCTTATGACAGGGAATATAATATCGCGCGTTAAGGTGAGAAATGAGTTGAGCCTGCTTAAACGGACAAGCGCAAGCTGAAAGAAAATCAGAGATGAATATATAAGCATTAAATAACTTGCAGACGGGATTTTTTTATAAAAACTCGCTGTCAGAAGCAAAAGTGAAATACTGAAGATAATCGTAATTGCATCAGCCGGTTTTGATTTCAGCAGCCATCCGATCATATTATAGTTTGCCCATCACCCTTCTTACAGCCCTTTGTTTTTTAGAAAGCTTAAGGGGATTCCCTTTTTGTGAAGGAGCATTTCCAAATTCGTCTTCTTCTGCTTTATCTAAAAATTCATCTGCCGATTCCATGCTCAGATTTTGATTTGTTTGTTTTGCTTCCCTCGATGCGATCTCATAAAATCTTTCCGAGGGTATTGGAATGGAGTTTGAAGCCCACGCGTGGTTTATGATAGCCCTGTCATCGCTTACTACGATCCACTCTTTTTTCTCGCTTGATACGACTCTTTTTATGACATCGTCAGCCCTTTCGCCGAGCCTTGAGTAAATGACCTTTATGCCTCCTCTGACAATTGTCTGTTCGACGCCTGCGCCGCTTTTGTATCCATCAAATATAACTGTAATGTCGTGATGCCCTGATTTTTTGTATCCCATGAGAAGGCCGATGAACTCATCCCGCGCTTTTTCCATGTCCTTGTGCAGGATGCCAATGACATTATAGCCGTCAATAATGATATGCATGATGCTGCTTATCCTGCCGGATCTTTGTCAACTGTATGATCAGCATTTTCGCTGGAGTTAAAGCGCCTGTAAACTTTATATAGCCTTATGCATATAACAGCCACTATAATGACGATTGCGGCAAGATAAGAAAAAATCTCTATCAAATAAACATTCATGTCAATAGCTTCTTATGCCCGATTGCATGACCTTGTGGCTATTAAACTCCATGTCTGTTCATCTATCTCCTGCATATATTCGGAAACCTTAAAATCCCGGCCGCAGTCCATGCACCGGAAAAATACAGACTTTCACCCAAAAACCAATCTGAGTTCTCCATTGCAATTTCTACACTTCATCAAATGCCTCTCTCAGTTTTTAGATTTGTTTTATAATATACCACATAACATGAGTCCTGCGTATTTATTGAATAGTGAGCTTTCATGGCTTGACAGAAAAAAGTGGGATAGGGCAATACACCTTTTGGAAATATTCTCGTCAGAGCACCATGAAGAGCTTGCTCATGTGAAAGACCTTGCAAGGACAATAAAATACAGCATAGACAAGATCGATTCTTTTATTCAACAAAACACCGCTGTCATTTGCCCAAACTGTCAGAAGGTTTGCTGCATAAATAGGCATGGATTCTACGACTATGAAGACCTCGTATATATTTATGCCCTCGGACTAAAACTGCCGGTATATAAAGAAGGCATGAAAGATACAGAGCCCTGCCAGTTTTTGTCAGAATACGGGTGCACTATAGAAAGGGCAATAAGGCCGTTCAGGTGCAACTGGTATTTCTGCAGTGCGCTTCTTGAGCATATAGAACAAGGCTCTGCAAAGCCTTATCGTATATTCATCAAACAACTTAATGAAATCCTTGACCTTAGAAAAGAGATGTTAAATGAGTTTGTCAGGATACTTGAAGCTTCTTTATATGCCTTATCCTCTCCAATATAGGCGGGTGTGAATAGTACAGGACCACATAGAGTGGATGTGGATAAAGATTTGAGAGATTTTCTTTTGACAACCTTACAAGCGCACTCACCATACTGTCCGCATCCCTTGTAAATTCATAAGAAGCCCTGTCAGCCTGCCTTTCATGCCTCCTGCTGAACAGATTCATAATCGGCTGCAATGCCAAAGAAAGAATGCTGGCGATGAATCCGAGTATTACGAACTTTGCAAAAACAGTGTTTGTGCTGATATTGAAAAGCGTTAATAGAAAATCGCCCTGAATAAGCCTATGTGAAACATAAAGGGCTATAAGCGAAAGTATTTCAAATACGACCAGCGTTTTCAATAAATGTTTCCTCTTCCAATGACCTATCTCATGAGCGAGCACAGCAATGATTTCATCGTGGCTCATCCCGTCAAGCAATGTATCGTATAAAACAATCCTCTTTGTCCTGCCAATGCCTGTAAAATAAGCATTTGTATGCCTGCTCCGCTTGGACGCATCTATTTTTAATATCTTGCTCGCATGAATCCCGGCTTTTTCTGTCAGCCTGATGATCTTTTCCTTCAATGACTCGTCCTCTATGTGCGTGAATTTGTTGAAAAGGGGCTCTATCACATAAGGCGATATATACATAATAAAAATACTGAAAACAAAAAGAAAACTCCAAATCCAGAACCACCAGTAATCAGGACTCCATTGAATGAGCCATAGCCCTGAAATTGTCAGAAGTGACATCAGGATTGTAGAAATGATAATCGATTTTGCAAAATCAGATATCCAAAGACCTAAGGTCATGGTATTAAAGCCATATCTATTCTCTATCTTAAAGGTGCTATACAGGCTAAAAGGCATGGACAGCACCTCTCCGGCATAGACTAAGAGCAAAAAGAAGAGCCATCCAGAAATTGTAAAAGAGAGATCCAATGATGCTATCCATGAATTGTAAATATTCAGCAGACCTCCAAATATGAATACGATAGTCACGATATTGCCGAATATGGATGAAACAAAATCAAATCCGGTCTTGTCAGCCGCGTAATCTTGAGTCCTTTTCAACAAGCCTTCGTCTATCTTTCCTTCAAATTCAGAAGGGATGGCAGTTCCAGCCTTTCTCATATGCCTGAGATTAAGGTATTGAATGAAGTATTCAAATGCCTCTTTGAGGATATAAAGGCAAAAAATGAGGATAAGATAAACCTTCAAAACGATCTCCATTATGAATCTCCTTTATAAAAATCCTTTGCTGCAGTAAAACAAAAAAGGCTCGGGATTTAACCGAGCCTTTCTATTTTAATCCGGCGACGTCCTACTTTCCCATAACCTCGCAGTCATAGTATCATCGGCCCTGGAGGGCTTAACTTCCGTGTTCGGAATGGGAACGGGTGTTGCCCCTCCGGCATTGCCACCGGAAACTAACTTTCAGAAATTAGAATAGCATAACTGCTTTTTAAATTGCAACAATTTTTTAAGCCTTTTATTTTAAAAGGCATACAGCCTGGGCTGCCATACCCTCGCCTCTGCCTATAAAGCCCATACCCTCATTCGTCTTTGCCTTTATATTTATAACAGAGACAGGAATCCCTGCCTGCGAAAGAGCCCTTTTCATGGAATCCACATAACGCAATAATTTTGGATCTTCTGTAATCACAATTGTGTCAATCCATGCAACCTCGAAGCCATTGGTGCGCGCAAGTTCAACAATATGCTGTAATAACATTATACTTGAGGCGTCCTTCCATCTGTCATCAGTATCTGGAAAGTGTTTACCTATATCCCCCATGCCAAGGGCGCCTATAACAGCATCAATGATTGCGTGGCAGAGGACATCGCCGTCCGAATGTCCGAGGAGCCCCTTTTCAAAAGGTATCTCCACGCCTCCGAGTATAAGTCTTCTGCCTTCAACAAGCTTGTGTGAGTCATAGCCAATACCTATGCGCATAAAATAAAATTAAAATAGAAATTCATTCCGTAATTTTTGCCTCTTCATTCCGCATTTTCAACAACGCCTCAGCAACGCATATATCTTCTGGTGTAGTTATCTTTATATTTTTGTAAGATCCCATGATAACCTTTATACTACCAGCGCACCTCTCCAGCAGGGCAGCGTCATCAGTGGCATAATATTTTTCTGAAACCGCTCTTTCATATGCCTCCCTTATCTTCTGGATTTTAAATACCTGCGGTGTCTGAATAGCCCAGACAGCCTCCCTATCCAAGGTTTTCTGAACAATATTTTCATCTTCATTCCCGACTCCTGATTTCTGCCTTCTAACCTCTTTGACTGTGTCCTTCACTGGAACACCAGCAATAACACCATCAAAACCTGCCAGATCAGCTATGCATTTGCTAATCAGGTCTTTATCCACTAATGGCCTCACACCATCATGTATTACAACAACAGAGACATTATCACCCAGCATCCTTATGCCGTTGCAAACTGAGTCTTGCCTTTCTCTGCCGCCAGGCACAATTCGTTTCACCTTCGTAATATTATACTCTTCTATTAAATTGCCGCCTGTTATCAGGTCTTCTTCTTTCATAACAGGTATTATTTCAGCGATTTCAGGGGCGCTTTGTAATGCCTCAAGCGCCCATATAATGAGAGGTTTACCTGAAAGGGGGTAAAAAGGCTTGTTCCTTTCATATCCAAATCTCTTTCCAATTCCTGCAGCAGGGACTATGGCAACGACTCTATCTTTCTTGCCTTTCATGCACCCAGCCTCTTACTCCTCTTCCTTTGGCTTGGCGAATATCATCCTTCCTGCGGTTGTCTGCAAAACACTGGCTACAACCACTTCTACGTTCTTCCCTATAAGCCTTCTCGCATTCTCTATAACAACCATTGTGCCGTCATCCAGATATGCAACGCCCTGGTTATATTCCTTTCCTTCTTTAACAATGAAAAGGTTAAGAGACTCCCCTGGCAGCACCACGGGCTTCAAAACATTAGCAAGCTCATTTATATTCAGAACAGCCACACCCTGAAGCTGCGCCACCTTATTTAAATTGAAGTCATTGGTAATTATCTTTGCGCTTAAAAGCCTTGCGAGGGCTATAAGCTTGGCATCAACCTCCTTTATCTTAGGGAAATCCTCTTCCACTATCTTCACCTTTATATTGGACATCTTCTGTATTCGGTGCAGGATGTCAAGGCCGCGTCTGCCCTTTGTCCTTCTTAGCGGATCAGGAGAGTCTGCAATATATTGGAGTTCCTGAAGTATAAACTGAGGGATAATGAATGCCCCCTCTAAAAATCCCGCTTCTATAATATCAGCAATGCGGCCGTCTATTATCACGCTCGTATCAAGAACCTTTATGTCTTCTTCAAGTTCCTGCCCCTTAAACAGTCTCATTATTGCGGAAACTGTAAGGTTTCTTCCCCTGTGCAGCCCGACAAAGAGCCCTCCATAACCAAAAGCTGCATTCAGAACAAAATAAACCAAAACCTTGGTTTCATCTGTAATAACATACCGAAAAGGCAACAGAAAGAGGTTGGCAAAAACAAGACCTGTCCCCAATCCAAAAAGCCCTCCAAGTACAGAACCGAATGATATCTTCTTTAGCCTCGATTCAACAAAAATTGTTATTACTCCAAATGAAAAACCTGTTATGGCCCCATAGGTCACATATCCATACTTTAATCCATATAAATAGCCTGCTGTCATAAATATTGCTACTACAAATATTCTTGCTAAATGTTTCAACAATTAATCACCTGCCTCTCAGTGGGGTGGCAGCGCAGCATAAAATTTCCTGCCACCACGGTTAATAAACAATAAAATCGATTCATTCGGCCTTATTTTAGCAGCTATCCTGTTAAAATCGTTTAGATTATCAACCTTTTGTTTGTTAATCTCGTTTAAAACATCCCCTTTCCTAACGCCCGCATTTTCAGCAGGAGAACCCGGCTCTACTTTTACAATAACGACGCCCCTTTCGTCTTTTTCTATTCCCAACTGTTTTGCAATAGCAGGGTTAAGATCCATTACAGTTATCCCGGAAAGCGCATTGCCGTTAATATTCATATCAGGAGAGGAACCAGGCGCAGCATCTGCAATGATTTCCGGCAATTGAGTTATAGTTGCCTTAACAGATATCTCCTTGTTTCCTCTTAAAACCTTTAGTTCTACCTGAGAGCCTATCTTGCTCTGAGCAACCATGTTCCTCAGTGTAGATACATCCTTAATCTTTTTCCCATTGAACTCAAGAATTATATCACCCCTTATTATGCCTGCCTTATGAGCAGGGCTGCCTTTCGCTATATCGCTAATAAGCGCACCCTCGGATACCTTAAGTCCAAACTCACGGGCAAGCTCCGGGGTTAATTCCTGGATAGTGACACCCAACCACCCCCTCGTCACTTTTCCTTGTTTTAAAAGTTGATCCATTACAAGCCGCACCATGTTGCTCGGCACAGCAAAGCCAATCCCCTGATAACCTCCAGTCCTTGAAAATATAGCAGTATTTATCCCTATTAATTCTCCTTTGGTATTTACCAGCGGACCGCCTGAATTGCCAGGATTAATAGCAGCATCTGTCTGTATAAAGTTCTCATAATCGGCTATACCCACATCTGCCCTTCCAACAGCGCTGATTATCCCCATGGTCACTGTATGGCTTAATCCAAAGGCATTGCCTATGGCAAGGACAAATTCACCCACCTGAAGCTTGTCAGAATCGCTCCATGGTATTACAGGAAGACCTTTTGCATCAATCTTTATAATAGCAATATCGGTTTTGGGGTCTGCGCCTATAACCCTTGCCTTGTAACTTCTTTTATCAATAAGTATTACCTTTATCTCCTCTGCCTGTTCTACAACGTGGTTATTTGTTACTATATATCCATCTGCTGACACTACAACTCCCGAACCGAGACTCTGCTCCTTCCATTTCTTTGAATGCCCATCCGGAAACGGATAAAAGAAATCAAAGAACTCATCAAAGGGTGTCGGCTGTCTTTTGACTGTCTTTGTGCTTGATATATTAACAACTGCCGGAGAAACAGACTTCACAATCTCTGAAAATGCCCGTGAAGTCTCTTCTATCTGCTTTGGTATGCGCGGCATAAAAAGCGGATATGAAGAAGTTGTAGTTTTGCTAAGGAGATAATATGTAATACCGCCCAATAAAAATCCAATCAAAAGAATTATAGGTATCCAGAGTAGTCTTTTTTTCATCAAAAAACTCCTTTTATTCAACTTGTATTATTTTAACACGAACTTTCTGATATCCCCAACCCTCAGTGTAATTTTGTGAGAATCGAGGTATTCAAGAATAGGCATGGCATATTTGCGCGTTGTCCCAAGGATGTCCCTGAATTCAGCCACTGTCATCTCCTGCTTTTTGCAATAGAAGTCCTTCAGCAAATCTATCATCTTATCGTACTGTCCCTTGGTTATATACATTGAATCATTAATCCTAAACACTACAGAATCCTTTGTTAGGAGCTTTAAAAGATCTGCAAGCTCTTTTTCGGAAACAGACAGTTTCTGCGCAAGCTCTGATTTCGTGGGGGGCTGAAACCCATCTTTGTTCAGGGCAGCAATTATCCTGCATTTGATCCCTTCTTCCACCTCAGATAGAGATGCTTTGAAATCTTTAAGCCTGATTACATCCTTCTCTGCCGCTATATCATCTATCATAGTTATGAGATTTAAAAACCTGGATGCAGGAACCGGCATCCTTGCCCTTAATTCTTCTTTTGAAATGCCTGACTTCAGCGGATTTCCTTTATGAAACTGACTTAGGGTTGATTTGACCATGTCTCTAAAGGAATCAAAAATTTTACGATGGAACAGAACATTCTGACTCTTGATCAACTTGCCCTCTTTGGAAAGCTGCTCGATAGCTGCCGTTATTTCAGGTATATTGCCCTGTATCCATCCTTCTATATCAGAGGCTGTACAACCATTAAAGCCTGATTTTTCAACCTTCACTTCAATCTTGTCCTTCAGATCCCCCTTTTCAATGCTCAAAAGATCCTCTATCCCCTCTTTCTTCTTCCTCTTAGGAGGATAAGGGTCAAGAATCTCTCCGCCGCCTATTGTCTCAAGAGGCGAAAATCTTCTGATAATATACCGGTCTCCTGACAAAATTATAACAGGCTCTTCAAGTCTGAACTGGCAGTAGCATTGTTCTCCTGCTTTTATCTCATCTTTGTCATAAATTATAATCCTTGCGATTGTTTCCGCAGTGCCGGAATAAAAATGCACAAGCCCCCTGCTCTTTACGGGTGGCGCATCTGCGAGCATCTCAAGTTTAGCGTCTATTACCTTTGTCGGCATAAAACGGTCAGGCGGAACAACAACATCCCCTCTCTTTAATGCTTCCTTGTCAACACCCTGAAGATTGATGCCTATTCTCTGACCTGCATATGCCTTATCAACACTCCTGCCGTGGCTTTGCAAACCTCTTACCTTTGATACAATCTTTGACGGGAGTATTTCCACAGGAGCGTCCGGCGTTATTGTCCCGGACAAGGCCGTGCCTGTTACCACTGTTCCAAATCCTTTCAGCGTAAAAACCCTGTCTATAGAAAGCCTGAACAGGCCTTCTACCAATTTCGGTTTTACATTCCCCGCAACCTCTTTTATCTTTTCCTTCAGCAAATCTATATTTAGTCCTGTCCTTGCTGATACTGGCACAATATCCGCATTTTCCAGAAATGTGCCTTTTACAAACCCCCTCACGTCATCTATGACAAGGCTGAGCCAGTCTTTATCTACAAGATCTGCCTTTGTTACTGCCACAATTCCAGCCTTTATCTTTAATAATTCACATATAGCCAGATGCTCCCTGCTTTGAGGCATAATGCCCTCATCAGCCGCAATTACCATCAAAACAATATCAATGCCGCCGGCGCCTGCAAGCATATTCTTTATGAGCTTTTCATGTCCCGGAACATCGACAATGCCGACTGTGAGGCCGTCAGGATAGGCAAGATTTGCAAAACCCAAGTCTATGGTTATGCCTCTCTCTTTTTCTTCCTTGAGTCTGTCAGGGTCAGTGCCTGTAAGAGCTTTTACGAGAGAACTCTTTCCGTGGTCAATATGACCTGCAGTTCCGAGAATAATACTTTTAACGCCGCTCATGCCTTGTTTGCGAATTCGCCGAATCCTTTGAGTATTTTCAGCCCCAACTCCTGGCTTTTTTCAGGATGAAACTGGGTTGCAAATATATTGTCTTTCCAGACCATGGAGGTGAACTCAAGTCCATACTCTGTTCTGCCTGCAATGATTTCTTCATCTTCAGGGATTACATAAAATGAGTGGACAAAATAAAAATATGAATTATCCGGGATTTCGTCGAATATCGGGGGGGGGGGTGTCAGCATTACCGTATTCCATCCCATGTGCGGGATCTTCAAATCGCTGTCATCCGGAAATCTGAACTTGACGACCCTGCCTTTAAATACGTCGAGTCCTTTGCAGATGCCGAATTCTTCAGACTCTGTGAAAAGTATCTGCAGACCAAGGCATATTCCTAAATATGGCTTGCCCTTTTGAATCTCTCGGACAACTGTATCGAGGAGCTTGAGATCGTCTAAGTTTTTCATGCAATCCTTGAATGCGCCCACTCCCGGAAGCACTATAGCCTTTGCATCAGAAATAACCTTAGGGTTTGATGTCACCATGGCATCAGCCCCGACCTTCAGGAACCCTTTTTCAACGCTTCTTATGTTCCCCATTCCATAGTCAACAATCGCTATCATAGTTTTTCATTCTACCATACAAGAAATAGTTTTTCTAAATTCTTGAATTCTTGTTTCAACCCTTTTACCTCTGTTATCTGAAAGTCCTTCCATGTCCGGATTTTAAGGCTTCCATCGGATAGTTCTCTTATATTTATCGCTCCATCCAGATCTGTCCTCAGCACACGGATATTGCCAAATTTATCAAGCGTCTCTTCATGAGGATGGCCGTATGAATTTCTCCTCCCTGAGCTTATTACCGCGATCTCAGGAGAAACTGCATACATAAATATTTCTGATGTGGATGTCCGGCTTCCGTGGTGCGGAACCTTTAAAACACTGCTCTTAATCTTCTCGTCTAAATGTGCAATATCGCTTTCAGCCTCTTCCTCAATGTCCCCTGTAAAGAGAAAAGTATTTTTAATCCCCTGAATCTTGAATACAAGACATTCGTTGTTTTCATCATTGTTACCCGAATATAGCGTGTAAAATCCATCATATGGATGGACAAATACAATTCTATATCCATTGCCTTTCACAACATCTCCCCGCTGTAATACCCTGTGCCGAATGCCTTTTAAAAAACCCTCTGGATAAACCTGCCTGCCGTTATCCCATATCTCATTGACCTTAAAGTTCTTTATAAGCTGTTCTATGCCGCCTGCATGGTCTGATTGACCATGAGATAAAACGACAGCGTCGATCTCTTTAATGCCTCTATATCGCAAAAACTCGCCTGTCTGAAAACCGTTTCTGCCTGTATCCACTACAAGTATCCTTTTATCAGACAATTCGACCACAGCAGAATCTCCCTGCCCTACATCAAGATAGGTAATCTGTATACCCTTGTGCTCAGAAAACCTTATAACTGCATAGACGATAAATGGGATGACAGAAACGGTTATCGTCAAAATAACAGATAACGCTTTGGACTGTTCCTGCCTGTTCTTTATGAACACATAAAACAATATCCCGGCATAAAACATCACAAGCAATATGAGAGGAAAGGCTGCTATCTTCACTTCTGTAAAACCCCACTGTGCAATATATTTTATTGCTGAGATAACAAATGCGGTGAGCTTGTCTATAATTGCATGAGCAGGAAAGATGCCGGATACAAGAAAGATAAATGAAGAGATAAGCGCTGCAGGGAGGATAATGAATCCAATAACAGGCGTAATAATAAGATTTGCAAGAGGCGATATAAGGGAGAAATAATGAAAATAATAAGCCACAATTGGCGCTGTGCCAATGGTTGCAGCGAGGGAAATTTTCAGCGCAGAAGAGCAGAACTTTAGAGCAGCAGACCAGTAGAGCAGTAGACCGGTAGCTTCGACATATGGAGTTGCTCCCTCTTTTTTAAACTGCTGCTCTTCTGCTCTTCCGCCCTTCTGTTCTGCTGTCAGTCCAATGCACAATACAGCAATAAAAGAAAGCTGGAATGAGAGGTCGAGGATCGAATCAGGCTGGATCAAAATTATCACGACTGCTGCAAAGAGCAATGTATTCAGCCAAAAACCTCTTCTTTGGATCACGAGACCAAAGAGAAAGAGGGTTATCATGATAAATGACCTGATGGCTGGAAAACTCATATCTGAAATGCCGAGATAGCCGATCATTACCGGGATAGACAGAACTGCGGCTATCTGAGACGGCGTAATATAGAGCGTTAATCTTGCAAGAAGATTATACGGAAGCAGTTTCACCAAAACTCTAAAAAACTTGAACACGATAAAGAATAACAATCCAAAGTGAGCTCCTGATATGCTAAGTATATGGGCAAGCCCTGTTGAGTTAAATGCGTCTCTCGTCTCCTTCTTTAGCAAACCTCTCTCCCCTGTTATAATGGACATGAGAAATGCGGAAGATTCACTTGTAAAATTATCCTTTAAAAATCTATTGAGTTTGAGCCTTGTTTCCTCGAAAAATCCCAAGTCTCTACTGCCTGTCTCAATTGTCTCATAGACATAACCATGAACACGATTTCTTACACCCCATGGATTCAGGAAATAAGATTCAGCAGGGATCTTTGCCTTTATCATAAATATTCTGTTATTGCTAAACCGGGCATTGCTGAATAATTTGATCTCTTTTAAATTTATTATATTCCCATGTTCATCCTCTGCTTTTTTAACTTCAATCAATTGCGAGAAAACGCCATTGGTTAACTGAACTGCTTCTGATCTTGCAATGCCCTCGACTATTACACTCCTGCCGGCAATCTCTGAGGGAGGGATCTGTGGTTTATGCCAAAGATTGGCATAATAGAACCCAAGGAAGGCAATAATCACCATTGAGGCAGCGCCAAGAAATGAACTGCGAGCAAACTTTTTCTTTGTGCTGAAAAATAAATGCAGGCCTGCAATTACCATGAATATAGAAAGGCTTGTAAATGGAAAGTATCTATGAATGTAAAAAAGCGCTGCGCCGCAAATGAAAAAAATGAAATAGGACATCTATTCAGATAAACGCATATCCTATTGTCTCTCGCCCATGGTTTTTCTTATAACCCCTGCCATATCTTCAGCCAGATTTCTTGCAATATCTAAATCATCTGCCTCAACCATAACCCTTATCTTCGACTCTGTTCCCGAAGGTCTCACAAGTATTCTGCCCCTGTTTCCAAGTTTTTTTACAGATTCATCAATAACCTTTTTTATAGCCGGGACATCCTCTAATTTCTTCTTATCAGAAACAGGAACATTTAAAAGCACTTGTGGATAGAGGTCTATATTGCTTGTCAGCTCAGAGATGAGTTTGTTTTTCTTCCTCATAAGGCATAAGATCTGAAGGGCTGTTACAGGGCCATCTCCTGTAGTGTTGTAATCAAAAAATATTATATGCCCTGACTGTTCCCCTCCCAGATTATATCCACCCCTTTTCATCTCTTCCACAACATATCTATCTCCCACCTTTGTTCTGATAAGTCTGATATCTAATCTTTCTAAATATCTCTCAAGACCCAGGTTGGACATAACAGTGGCGACAATTCCATTGCCCTTCAGCTTATCTTCCCTTTTAAGTTCTGTTGCCCATATCCCCAATATCAGATCACCGTCCACAACATTGCCCTTTTCATCCACAAAAATGGTCCTGTCCGCATCCCCATCATGAGCTATTCCCACATGGGCAGCAGTCTCCTTAACTGTTTTGATAAGACAATCCATGTGCAAAGAACCACAGTTGTCATTAATATTTATACCATCAGGTTTATCGTTGATAGATATTACCTCTGCCCCTAATTCCCTTAGCAGCCATTGGGTGACCTTATAAGCAGCGCCATTGGCTGCATCCACCACCACCTTCAATCCCTCAAGATCTACGCCCTTTGGTATTGTAGATTTTACATACTCTATGTATCTGCCGGTGGCATCATCCAGTCTGAACGCCCTGCCTATCTTCTCTCCTGATGGTCTTTTTTTAGGGAAATCATTATCAGCCACAAGCCTTTCTATCTCCCTCTCCAGTTCATCAGAAAGCTTAAAGCCGCTTGCAGAAAATACTTTTATGCCGTTATCTTCAAATGGATTATGAGAGGCTGAAATCACTATGCCCGCATCAAGCCTTAATGTGCGTGCCAGGAAAGAAACCGCCGGGGTCGGCACAGGTCCTACTAGGGTCACATTCATTCCCATGGAACATATGCCCGATGTAAGGGAACTCTCGATCATATAACCAGAGAGCCTGGTGTCTTTACCGATCAACACCATATTCCGTCCATGATCATTTTGGGGATTGTTTTTTAACACATGAGCAATAGCCATGCCTGTTCTTAGAACATTTTCCGGAATCATTGGAGCCTTATTTACTCTGCCTCTTATTCCATCAGTGCCGAATAACCTCATTTCTTTACCTTCTCAATAATGACTTCCACGCTGATTTCTGAATTTTTTGTCCTGATATTTTTGCCCTCAGTGTTCAGCTTCACATTTTGTATAGTGCTGGAGTTAAGTCCTGATATATCGAGGGACTCTGTCCTCAAAACAAAGATCCTGTCTATTTCTATCTTTGCGCCTTCCACTTCAACAGATAATGGCCTTGCTTTAACTGACTTTATTCTATATCCGCTTTCAGGGACGCCAGTAATATTAACCCTCACCGGCACTATTTTTGATATTGATTCATCCAGAGTCACCCTTACGCTCATAGGATCCATCCTTAGAACTTTTATATTGCTATGGATAACCACATTGTTTTTATCAAAATAATACAAGGTCTCGCCTTTCTTTGCATTAGCGAGGTCAATAACCACTCTCACAGCCATTGGATTTAAACCCTTTAAAAGCCTCTCATGTCCACTTATGTTCAGACTTACCACCTTTATATTCTGTTTCAGGAGTTCCAATCTCTCCGGCACATTCTTAAACTCAATAGGCGCATCAATGACCATCTCCGATTGCCCCCTGTATGTAACAAAAAACCACAGGGATATGGCGATAGCCACAGAGAGTATCTTCAATCCCATGTTATTGAATATTTTTTTATTCATCTCCTGCCTTCTGGCCCCTTTTCTTTTTTAGATTCTGTAAAAAGATCTGTAAGCATATCCCTTAATGTTCCCATATCAATATGGGTCTCCAGTTTACCATGAACCGCTACTGAGATCATGCCTGTCTCTTCAGACACAACGATAACCACCGCGTCTGTCTCCTCTGTAATGCCGATACCAGCCCTGTGGCGCGTTCCAAATGTCTTGCCCACATCTGTGCCTAATGTAATTGGCAAAAAACATCCTGCAGCAACTATCCTGTTGCCGCGAATAACAACAGCGCCGTCATGGATTGGCGAGGTAGGATGGAATATGCTCAGAAGCAATTCCTTTGTGACTTTTGCATCAAGAGGCGTGCCTATTTCAACATAATCTTTTAAACTCACATCCCTTTCAATTACTATTAAAGCCCCTATCTTTCTGTTTGCCAGCGCCACTGCTGTCTTTACTATCTCTTCCAATGACCTTAACTCTTCAGCCGAGGCGAACTGAAGGAACGGAGACTCCCCCATCTTGGCGAGGGCCTTTCTTATCTCGGGCTGGAAAAGGACAATTAGCACTATAACTACCTGTGCCCAGAAACTCTGTATAAGCCAGTCCATTGTATATAGCTGAAGGTATCTCGAAAAAAAAGAGGCTACCAGCAGGATTCCCAATCCTGCAAGCATTTTTGCTGCCTTTGTGCCTTTTATAATGAGCAGGATGCGGTAGAAGATTATTGAGACGATCACAATGTCAAGCAAGTCCTGCCATCTAATCTGTCTCAACAGGTCTAACAAAATTCCCTCCGCTTTTCAAGAAATTGCAATAATGTATAAAATAAATTATAACACACCTTAATCCGCAGTCATTCATCCTAAGTTCAATATGGATGGCAGGTATAGCTGAAAAGCCTTTAGGAGCGATACCTTAGCGCCGAACCCTCAGACGTTTACCCCGTTAGAAAGAAACTTTCTAACGGGGTTTAAGGGGCAACTTCAAATATAACCTTTATATTAAACAATATAAACAGGCATCTAATAATCTTATCGCATTCCTAAAGGCTTTTCAGCTATACCTGCCATCCATGATTGGGATTATAGTCACATCATGAATTCTTCTGAGAACATGTTCTCCTTTTTCTCATAACCAATTGTCGTTTCAGGACCATGTCCGGACAAAACCCTTGTCTTTTCAGATAATGACATGAGCCTCTTAAATGACTCTTTAAGTTTGTTCATATCACCGCCGTAAAAATCTGTCCTTCCAACAGAGCCTGCAAAAAGGGTGTCGCCTGTGATGACAATATCCTCGCCATAGAGACATATCCCTCCGGGACTGTGTCCTGGCGTGTGGAAGACTTCAAAGCTTAAACTGCCAACTTCAATCACATCTCCTTCTTTAACAAAATCATCAGGCTCTATAATATCATCCATTTCAAATCCCCAGAATGCCGCCATATCCTTTGCAGCACGGTATATCTCAAGCTCATCCCTATGCATTAAGAACTTTGCCCCTGTCTCTTTTTTCAAATCGCTCACAGCTCCCACATGGTCAAAGTGTCCGTGAGTGCAGATAATATGCTCCACCCCTAATCCTTTATCTCTGATAATATCCATGATTCTGTCAGGTTCATCTCCTGGATCTATCACTACAGCCTTTTTAGATATTTCATCAGCAATGATAAAACAGTTAACCTCTAATGGGCCTACGACTATGTTTTTAATCAGCATAATTTTCCCTTTCTATACATAGGACATATAACAGGCAAGTTCATACCTTATAACCATCCCCCGATTTTACACAGCAGCAGAGTTGGTCTGATTTGAAGCAAAATTTCTGGGTTCTCCACGGGGCAAAGTAACGACTGCCCTTTACCTCAGCACTGAGAAAACCATTATATTCTGTTTTATCATTCATTCAAGCGCAAAGGACTAATTAATTTTGCGAAAGTCAGGCTAACTCTGCTGATTGGTTACTATTCATTTATATTCCAAGTTTTTGCCTTATCTTATCTGTAATATACCTCATCTCTTCACTCTTTAGTAAATAAGACAGCAACAGGTATATTACGCTGCTAATTATTATTGCTGAACCGAGATATGCAGCCTTCTTGAGACTATGACCGCTTAATGTCCACACCTCGCTCCTGACAATAAGCCACCCTGCAATCCCCATAACTGAAGATGCTATCAATGTCTTTGAAAAACAGAGCGCTATTCTCTTTGTGCCTATGCCCCCGAGCCTCTTTCTTAAAAAATAAAATAACAATACAAAATTACAACTCGACGCAATGGCATTCGCAAAGGCAAGCCCGTTGTGCTTCATAGGACCCATGAGCATGATGCTCATCACAATATTTATAAGCACTGCAAAGGCAGCTATTTTTACAGGCGTCTTTGTATCCTGCATCGAATAAAAGGTTGAGGTGATAACCCTAACGCCCACTATTGCCCATATGCCAAATGAATAAAACATAAGCGCATCTGATGTGCCTATGGTCGCATCATATCCAAACTTGCCTCGCTGAAAAAGCGTGCTTACAATTGGAGCCTTCAAAGCGATAAGTCCTATCATCGCAGGAACAGTTATAAAAAACAGGAGGCGAAGGGCAAAAGAGAAATCCTCTTTAAGTTTATCAGTCTCTCCCTTCACAGAATGCTCAGATAATGCTGGAAGCACAGCCATTCCCATAGCAACACCGAATATGCCAATTGGGAATTGTATCAGCCTCATCGAATAATAAAGATATGTAATACTCCCCTCTGCAAGATATGATGCAAGGATAGTGCTTATGAATATATTTATCTGAGCTACTGCCATACCGGCAGTAGCAGGCAAAATGAGGATGCCTATTCTCTTTAGTCCCGGATGCCAGAAAGACAGTGATGAGTGATGAGTGATGAGTGATGAGTTTAAATCAGAGATTTTCGGCTTCTGGCTTCTGGCTTCTGGCTTCTGACTTCTGAAAGTGTATCCTTGTTTGAAAAATGACGGCAGTTGAAAAAGAAACTGGACAAGCCCTCCGGCTGTTACGCCAATTGCCACTGATATAATTGGATTTACAAAATGCATGGAAAGGGTCAGGACAGAAACGATAGTTACAACATTCAAAAGCGCAGGCGCTAAAGCTGGGATAAAAAACACGCCCCTTGTGTTAAGAGCGCCCATAAATAAAGATGCAAGGCTTATAAACAAAAGAAAAGGAAACATTATCCTCGTAAGAAGCACTGTATCTGAAAACTTTTCAGAATCGCTCAAAAATCCGGGTGCAATTGCTGATACAATCGCAGGGGCAAACATGATCCCCAGAATACATACAATGCCGACAAAGATGACAATGAATATAAATGCTGCTCTTACAAGTCTGTTCGCCTCATCCCTTCCCTCTTTTGTCTGATACTCTGTCAAAACAGGGACAAATGCCGATGACATGGAGCCTTCTGCAAAAAGCTCCCTCAATAGATTTGGGATCCTGAAGGCGACAAAAAAAACATCTGCTGCGCCTGTGGCGCCAAAGAACTTTGCCAGTATCATGTCCTTTACATAGCCGAGTATGCGGCTAATAAAGGTCGCCGCTGACATTGCTCCAGCAGCCTTTGCTATTTTGCCTTTAGCGCTCAAATTCAATCTCCAAAAAATTTATTTGATATTGTACATCAATTCCCCCAAACATTAAACAAAAAAAGGCGGCGGGCTAATGCCCGCCGCCTGAACTTCTTATCCTCTCAACTTCTGAGCTTCCGCTCTTCTGCTCTTCCGAGCTAATTAGAAGCTGAGTGTAAGTGCGTGCCTGATACCAATAGCTGTATCATCCCTGAGAGGATTGGCATTTTCATATGCCTTACCAGGCATCAGGAAACCGCCTATAACATTGTAGGTAAGACCTTTTGATATATTGTAAGCAATTGTAAAGTCAATTTCATTGCCTACTTCCTTGCTTGCGTTAACTGAACTATCATATGTTCCTCTTATGTTGATATAAGCAAGGCCAACTGAAAGGTCTTTTGTCGCCTTATAGTCTGCTGCAAGCCTGTTAAACCAGAAGCCGCCAGGTGCAGGAGTTCCTGTTCCGATTGTAGCACCAAAGCCCCTGTTCATGTAACCGAATACCCATGTTGCATAGTTTGTGTCTTCAAGGAATGTTACAAATTTCTTTACATCAGCGCCGCTCTCCTCACCGCTGAAGTAAATGCTCGCTGCGCTGAGGTTAAGCTCAGGTGTTGCCTGATAGCTCAATGCGCCTCTTACATGGTAGCCTTTGTTATCATTTGCTCCATCTTGTTTGCCGGTCTGGATATCTGCTGCGAGTGTGTAACCTAAACCAGCGCCAAGCTTACCGTTAAGTGTAAGTGCCCAGTTGTAGAGGTGGCTTTTAGCAACCGCATTATCTATCACAGCCGCTGCATTCAGTCCGAGTGTATGTCCGTTGAGATCAAAGCTTGCAAGACCAAAATAAATATCTTTGTCTTCAGCAATTGCAGTTGATGCAAGAACATCAGTATCAAGTGCCTTTATTGTGCCTACGCCCACTATATTCTTCTTATCAAAAGGATATGTAACAAGAATCGCCTTTGCGCCGTCCTTTGATGCATCAAAGAAGGACTTTACACCCAGTGACAAAAGCTGATGACCAGCGCTGATGTTGAGTCCTGCTACAGGAAATGCGATATATGCCTGTTTAACGCTGAGGTTCATATTTTCAGCAGCCTGGAAATCTGTGTTTCTGCCCCATTTTGATGAACCGCCTGCACCATTCTGCAGCTCAATCACTGCCTTTGCCTTGCCGACTGTTGCATCAAACATCAGCCTTAACTGTGTGTCATAGTAAGCATCATCACCATTTCCATCATTAGAATTGTTGTCCAGGGTATCTAAATACCAGCCCCTCATTGTTAGTGAGCCGCTCAGCTTTAAACCATCCTGAGCAAATGCACTGACTGCAAAGCCTAATACAAGCATTGCGCCTAAAACTACTGCTAAAAATCTTTTCATTTTGTCTCCTTCACTTCCCAAACCATTATTTAGAGCAGAAGCTTGTAGAGCAGAAGATCAGTAGTAAAACTTGTTTTTTAAAACTTCTGCGCTTTTGCTCTTCTGCACTGCCTTTTGGTTTGGTTCAGTATTTTTTTTCCGCCAAAGGCGGATTCCCTCTCACACTTCTGACTTTTGATTCCTGACTCTTGACTTATTCCCCAGCATCACCCCCTTTTCACGTATTGGCAGAATTTATAACATGATACATCTCTATTTGTCAAGAAAAAAATCACCTTTCAAAGAACACAATTTTACTTTATGTGAGAAAGCAACAAATGTGCCAGACATCAACAGAGCAATAGAGCAGAAGATCAGTAGAGCGGAAGTTAACAGATAACAACCTGAAAAATAAGATATTATTTATTTTATGCCATTGGGACTTGAAAACTATTGCTCTTCTGCTCTTCTGCTCTGTTGATGTGTTTATTCTGCGACATGTGTGAATAGACAGCACAACAAAATAGTAAATATGCAAAGCGGTTATTGCCCATAATCCGTAGCCAAACATTTACAGAAACAAAGCAGGCATGGGTGAAAAGGCTTTATCAGCGATACCTTAGCGCCGATCCCTCCGCCATTAGAGGCAATTTCAATATCACCCTTTGCATTCAGCAGCATAAACAGGCATTTAATAATCTTATCGCATTGATAAAGACTTTGAAGCCGTGCCTGCTTTGCTTGATTACGGATTATGGAAAACTTATATACAACATAATATAATCTGGTATAATCTGGTTATAAACCAACCACTCAAGGAGGTAGAAAATGAAGAGGGCAGTGTTCTTTGTTATTTTAGTGGTATTTGTTTCAGGCTGTGCGTCTGTAACCGGAAGGACAGCCGGCGAGACAATTGATGATTCTTCAATAACAAGTGAGATTAATCTATTGATAATAAAAGATCCTGACTTGAAGTATCTCAAAATCAATGTTGATACCTTCAGGGGGTATGTAACTTTAACAGGCGTTGTGCCGAACAAGAAGGCAGAGCAAAGGCTTATAGACCTTTCAAAACAAGTGAGGGGAGTAAGATCAGTAACGAGCAATCTGATGATTGAGGGGAAATAGACGTTTTGTTATGAATGGCATTGTGCTCTGGATAACAGGTCTACCCGGCAGCGGCAAAAGCACTGTGGCAGATGGGATTAAAAGTCGCCTGCCTGACTTTATCATCCTGAGAATGGATGAACTTAGGAAGGTTGTCACACCAGAGCCCACATACTCAGAATCAGAAAGGGAGATGGTCTATAGGGCAATCGTGTATACAGCAAAGACGCTCTCAAGTCTCGGACATGATGTGATTATTGATGCCACAGGGAATATGAGACGATGGAGAGAACTTGCGAGGGAGATTATACCGAATTTTCTTGAAGTCTACCTAAAATGCCCTGTTGCTATCTGCGCAGAAAGGGAGGCATCCCGCAAGGAAACCCATGCCGCTCCAAAAGGTATTTACAAAAAAGGAAAGGCCGGATGGCCTGTGCCCGGCATACATGCCCCATATGAAGAGCCAATAAATCCAGAGGTTACAATAGATACTGACAAGGTATCGCTGAAGGAGGCGATTTCCTTAATCGAAACCCAAATCAGGCGGTTTCGTTAAGACATATTCCTATCTTTAGCATCTTTTCTTTAATCTTCTTTATCTTATCCCTTATCTTTGCCGCCCTTTCAAAATCAAGGTTTTTTGCAGCCTCTTTCATTTCTGCTTCAAGCCGTTTAATTGTATCGTCTCTAAGCTCGTATGCGCTTATTTCTTCGGCAACTGCCGGAACTGTTAAATAATCGGACTCGTATATGGAACCCAAAATGTCTTTTATCTGACTCTTAACAGTTTCAGGGGTTATGCTGTTTTTCATATTATAAGTTTCCTGAAGTCTCCTTCTCCTCTCTGTCTCATCCATAGCCTTTTTCATTGAGCGCGTCACTGCATCGGCGTAGAGAATAACCTCTCCATTTATATTCCTCGCTGCCCGGCCTGCGGTCTGTATCAATGAGCGCTCGGAGCGGAGAAAACCCTCTTTGTCAGCGTCTAAAATGGCAACGAGGGATACCTCAGGAAGGTCAAGTCCTTCCCTTAAAAGATTGACCCCTATCAGCACATCGAATTGTCCCATCCTCAAATCTCTGAGGATTTCTACTCTTTCAAGCGTATCTATGTCGGAATGAAGATACCTTGCCCTCACTCCGAGCTCTGTGTAATAGTCGGTCAGATCCTCTGCCATTTTCTTTGTCAGAGTAGTTACGAGCACTCTTTCTTTTTTTTCAGCCCTGCCCCTTATCTCGCCGAGCAGATCGTCAACTTGTCCTTTTACAGGTCTTATGGTCATCTTGGGATCCATCAACCCTGTGGGTCTTATCACCTGCTCCACAACCCTTCCGCCTGATGTTTCTATCTCATATTGAGCCGGAGTCGCGGATACATAGATGACCTGATTAATACGCTTTTCAAACTCCTCAAATCGCAACGGCCTGTTATCCAGAGCAGAGGGCAGCCTAAATCCGTAATCCACAAGGGTTTGCTTTCTCGACCTGTCTCCCTCATACATTGCCCCTATCTGCGGCACTGTCGCGTGGGACTCGTCAATCACTAAAAGATAGTCTCCATTTGAAGGCCCGCTTATGAGATAATCTATCAGCGTGTATGGGGGCTCGCCGGGCAGCCTTCCGCTGAGATGCCTCGAATAATTCTCTATTCCGTGACAGTAGCCGAATTCCTTCAGCATTTCCATATCAAATCTTGTCCGCTGCTCGATCCTTTGCGCATAGAGTATTTCTCCAGCGTTTCTGAAATATCGCATTCTTTCTTCAAGCTCTTTTTCTATTCCTTTAAATGCCTTTTCGAGTTTTGGCTTGGGAGTTATCCAGTGGCTGTTAGGATAAACGGCAAGCCTCTGCAATCTCCGTATCTTCCCGCCTGTCAGGGGATCGAATTCATGCAGGGCGTCAATGTCATCTCCGAACATCTCTATTCTTATAGCCCTGTCCTGAGAAAATGCAGGGTATATCTCTATTACATCTCCCCTTACCCTGAAACTTCCCCTCTTGAATTCCGCATCAGAGCGGACATAGAGCATTTCCACAAGCCTTCTTAACAAATCACCTCTCTTTTTTCTCATCCCTTCTTCTATGAAGAGATGCATACCCAGATAATCTTCAGGGGAGCCTATTCCGTATATACACGAGACAGATGCAACAACAATTACATCAGTTCTCTCAAGAATAGACATTGTGGCAGAGTGCCTTAGCCTGTCAATATCGTCATTAATAAGAGCATCCTTTTCAATGTAAGTATCTGTAGTCGGAATATACGCCTCAGGCTGGTAATAATCGTAATAACTGACAAAGAACTCCACTGCATTGCAAGGGAACAATTCTTTGAATTCGCCGTAAAGCTGGGCTGCGAGAGCCTTGTTATGCGCGATCACGAGCGCAGGCTTATTCACATTCGCGATTACGTTGGCTATGGTAAAAGTCTTGCCTGAGCCCGTAACTCCCAATAAAACCTGATCCCTGAGTCCTTTTGTTATCCCTTTTGTAAGCTCTTCGATGGCCTTGGGCTGGTCTCCTTTTGGAACAAAGCCTGTTTTTAATTTAAAATCGCTCACATTTTTATGTTAAAATAATTCATACGGAAGTTCAAAGCGATCCCAATAAAATGAAACATAAATATTGTCGCCATGCTAAACCCCATTTTCATGACATCCATGAAGAATGCGGCGTATTCGGCGTTTACGGCCATCCAGAGGCAGCCAACCTCACTTATCTCGGATTATATGCTCTTCAGCACCGCGGGCAAGAAGGAGCGGGCATATGCTCGTCTGATGGCAAACTCCTTTATTTGGAAAAATCCACAGGACTTGTAGCGGATATATTTACAGAAAAAAAGATAAAGCGGCTTACAGGACATCTTGCCATCGGACATAACCGCTATTCCACAGCAGGGGGCGGGGGCATCAAAAATGTCCAGCCTCTGGTAGCTAACTATGCCCTTGGCTCTATTGCAGTAGCACACAACGGAAACCTCGTCAATGCAGAACAGCTTAAACAGAGATTAGAGGCAGAAGGCGCAATATTTCAATCAACCTCTGACAGTGAGGTCATTCTGCATCTTATAGCGAGAGCAAAGGACAGCGACCCATATGAACGCATAGCAGAGGCGCTTAGACATATAAGAGGCGCTTTCAGCCTTTTATTCTTGCGGGAATCAGAGTTGATTGCAGTCAGAGACCCATTTGGAGTGAGGCCTCTCTCTTTGGGAAGGGTTGACAATGCTTATGTAGTTGCTTCAGAGACCTGTGCCTTTGACCTTATCGGCGCAGAATACATCAGAGATATCGAGCCTGGTGAAATGGTGGTCATCAACCATAAAGGGCTGCATTCCATAAATGTCTTGCAAGGCAATCGAAAGGCATTCTGCGTATTTGAATTTATATATTTTGCCCGTCCGGATAGTTATATATTTAACAATACCTGTGTAAATACCATGAGGAAGGAGCTTGGCAAACAGCTTGCCATAGAATCTCGTGTGGATGCTGACATCGTTATACCAGTTCCTGACTCAGGAGTGCCCGTAGCCATCGGCTTTTCAGAGGAAAGCGGCATACCTTTTGATTTCGGTCTTATAAGAAATCACTATGTTGGCAGGACATTCATCGAGCCAAAACAGAACATAAGACACTTTGGTGTGAAGATAAAGCTCAACCCTGTAAGAGACATTCTCAAGGGCAAAAGAGTTATAGTCGTGGATGATTCCATTGTCAGGGGGACAACAAGCAAAAAGATAATAAAGATGATAAGGGAAGTAGGAGGCGCAAAAGAGGTTCATATGAGGATATGCTCTCCTCCAACAGTTGGTCCCTGCTTTTATGGAATAGACACGCCCACAAGACAGGAACTCATCGCATCAAGCCACATGGTGGAAGAGATAAGAAAATATATAACAGCGGACAGCCTGTCATATTCGAGCATCGAGGGGTTGAAAAAGATCATCCGCACTCCTGAGGATTATTGCACAGCATGTTTTGACAACAATTATCCTATAATGTTCCCGAGAAAGAAGGCGGAACAAATGGAATTTATCTTCGCCTGAAATGATAACAAAAACAATCCACTCCATTTATAAGATTAACTTGGGAGTTAGGAAAAATGAGAAGGTTCTTGTGTTTACAGACAGAATATCTGAAACAGAAGAGCAGGCAGGGAATGATTGCTGCAGGCGGGAGAGGCTTAGGGATTTAGCATTACTAACAGCAGAGGTCGGAAATGCCTTTACAAAGAAAATAACTTATCAGGAGTATGCTGCAATAGGCAGTCATGGCGCAGAACCGCCGGAGGAATTATGGCTTACAGCCTTTGGAGAAAAGGCTGTAAAAGAACTAAAAAAGCAGAGGCTTTTAAGGCCTTTGCTCAAGAAAGAGATTACAGAGAACGGCCTGAAAAAGGCAGAAAGTATTGTCAGACAATATAGAAGTTCTGCTGTAAATGCAGTCATAGCTCTTTCAAATTACTCCACAAGCCATACAAGGTTCAGAGACCTTTTGACACGGGTATGCGGGTGCCGTTATGCGAGCATGCCTCTTTTTGATATATCAATGTTTGAGGGGGCGATGAATGTTGACTGGAGGGCTCTTAAAAAAAGAACCATTGCCATTACAAAAGCTGTCAGTAAAGCAGAAACCATAACAATAAAGACGCCCAACGGCAGTTTCCTTACCCTCTCAAAAAAAGGACGGAATGCTTATTCTGACACAGGCTTTCTTGTAAAACAGGGTTCCTTTGGAAATCTGCCGGCAGGTGAGGTCTTCCTCGCACCTGTTGAAGGAAGCGCGCATGGAAGGCTTGTATTGGAATGGGCGCCAACAAGGGAATTGAAGTCTCCTGTAACCCTTATTGTGAAAGAGGGTATTGTTAAAGAGATAATCGGTGAAGAGCCATATGCTGAATATCTCAGAGCAAAACTAAATGAAAGACCAGAGAACAGAAATATCGCTGAACTTGGTATAGGCACAAATGACAGGGCAAAGAGGCCTGACAACATCCTTGAGTCAGAAAAGATACTCGGCACTATACACATCGCTCTCGGAGATAACAGTTCTTTTGGGGGTAGAGTGAAAACCCCTTTTCATCAGGACTTTGTATTCTTCAGACCCGATGTTGTCCTAAAAACAAAGGACGGCAAAGAGACATATCTTCTAAAAAACGGCCTCCTTTCTTGAAATTTCTCTGTCTCTGATGTTACTTTACGCAGCTTTTTGAGGAGAACATGGAGATAGTGCTTGCCACAAGGAATAAGAAAAAAGCTGAAGAGATGTCGAGGCTCCTCAACGGTCTTGACATCACAATCCTAACACTGAATGATTTCCCTTATTGCCCCGAGGTAGAGGAAGACGAGGATACTTTTGAGGGGAATGCCGTAAAGAAGGCTATGGCTGTAGCGAGATGTACGAATAAAATAGCTGTAGCTGACGATTCAGGTCTTGAGGTATATGCTTTGAACGGAGCTCCGGGGGTTATGTCAGCCAGATACGCTGGTGAGAACGCTAATGATATTGTCAACATGGAAAAACTTCTTGTAGAGATGAAAGACATGCCCGATGAGAAGAGGGGGGCGAGGTTTGTGTGCTGTATTGCTGTTGTATCTTCGGCTACAGAATCTTCTGATGAAACAACAGAGATCTTCTTTGGCTATGTTGAAGGCAGGATAGGCAGGGAGCCTTGTGGAATAACAGGGTTTGGCTATGACCCTGTTTTTTATCCTGCAGGGTATGACAGAACCTTTGCAGAGATGTCGCCTGAGCAGAAGGATGCCCTTAGTCACAGGGGAGATGCCCTTAGAAAATTTAAAGACTACATAAAAAAGACCAGATAACTCTTGTTTAAATATAAAGAAATTTAATGTAATGATTATAATTTTAAACTTGAATAAAATCTCTCTTTTGATTAATTTATAATGTTTTTTTCTGAAATAACTTCATAGGAGGTTCTTATATGAGATTGGTTCTTCTTGGCGCACCAGGAGCCGGCAAAGGCACTCAGGCAAAGAAGCTTGTTGAAAAATATGGCACTCCGCAAATCTCTACAGGAGATCTTTTAAGGGCAGCTGTTGCTGCAGGCACCCCGCTTGGGAAAGAGGCGAAATTTTACATGGACAAAGGCGAGCTTGTTCCAGACAGCGTTGTTCTTGGCATGGTTGAAGCAAGGTTAAAACAGGACGATTGTAAAAAAGGATATATCCTTGACGGTTTTCCAAGGAATACAAAGCAGGCAGAGACGCTTGATAACATGCTCACTGCAATGAATATGGCATTGACATCAGCCCTCAGCGTTGATGTGCCTTTTGATGACCTTATGAAGAGGCTGACAGGCAGGAGGACATGCAAGGCGTGCGGTCAAATGTATAATATATATTTCAGCGCACCAAAGAAAGAAGGAGTCTGCGACAAGTGCAACGGCGAGCTTTTCCAGAGAGATGATGACAAGGAAGAAACCATAAAGAAGAGGCTTGAGGTTTATAACGCACAGACCGCTCCGCTTATGGATTATTACAGCAAAAAGGGTATTGTTAAATCTGTTTCCGGAACAGGAAACATTGACGAGATATTCAATAAGGTGTGTAAAGAATTAGGGCTTAATTAGAGCATTCAAGTTTACGACTTGAAAATATATAAAAATATTAAGACAGGAGGAGTAATATGTTAGTAAATCCGCATGGAAAAGAGAAGAAGCTCAAACCCCTTCTCCTTGCAGGCAAGGAACTTGAAGAGGAAAAGAAAAGAGCTGCTACGCTGAAAAAAATTAATATCACATCCCGTGAGGCAGGCGACCTTATAATGATGGGTATCGGAGGCTTTACACCTCTGGACGGCTTTATGGGGTATGAAGACTGGAAGGATGTATGCTCCGATTACAGGATGATAGACGGCACTTTCTGGCCTATTCCAGTAACCGTTTCCACGGACGAGGATGTAAAGGCCGGCGACGAGATAGCCCTTTACTCCGAGGAATACGGCGAGATTATGGCTACAATGAAGGTTAAGGATGTTTATAAGATTGATAAGGAGTATGAATGCAAGGAGATTTACAGGACCACTGACGCGGCAGAGCATCCGGGCGTCAAGATGGTAATGGCGCAGGCAAGCAAAAATCTTGCAGGTCCTGTAAAGGTCTTGAGTCAGGGAACATTCCCTTCAGAGTATCTGGGAATTTATCTTACTCCGTTTGAATCCAGAAAGCTGTTTGTTGAAAAAGGATGGAGCACTGTCGCAGCATTCCAGACCAGAAATCCGATGCACCGCTCCCACGAGTATCTCTGCAAGATAGCTATAGAGACATGTGACGGAGTTTTTATCCACATGCTCCTTGGCAAGCTGAAACCCGGAGATATACCTTCGGATGTAAGACAGCAGGCGATAGATGTGCTAACTGAAAAGTATTTTGTTAATAATACAATTGTTATCGGCGGTTACCCGCTTGATATGAGATACGCAGGCCCGAGGGAGGCGCTTCTTCATGCCCTATTCAGGCAGAACTACGGATGCAGCCACCTTATCGTCGGAAGGGATCATGCAGGCGTCGGCGATTTCTATGGCCCGTTTGATGCGCAGAAGATATTTGATGAGATACCAAAAGATGCGCTTGAGACAAAGCCTTTGAAGATTGACTGGACATTCTGGTGCCATAAGTGCGACGGCATGGCATCAATGAAGACTTGTCCTCATGGCAAGGAAGACAGGCTTATCCTCAGCGGAACAAAACTGAGAAAGATGCTTTCAGAGGGCGAAGATGTCTCTGACAAGTTCAGCCGTCCGGAAGTTCTTGCCATCCTCAGGAAGTATTATGAAGGATTGACCGAGAAGGTTGAGATAAAAACCCATAAGTATTCAGAGGGAGCGTAAAAACAATCAGCGTTGTAATTAGCCGTATTGGCGGTATTAAAACAGAGCGTCTTTAATGGTGCTCAAAAAACTAAAGGAGGTTACAAAATGCCAAGTTATGTAATCACAGAGAAGTGCGACGGATGCAAGGCTCAGGACAAGACTGCATGTCAGTATATCTGTCCTAATGACCTCATGGTCCTGAACAGGGATATCATGAAGGCATTTAATCAGGAGCCTGATCAGTGCTGGGAATGCTACAACTGCGTAAAGATCTGCCCCCAGCAGGCAATCGAGGTAAGGGGTTATCAGGACTTCAATCCCCTCGGAGGCAATATTATCCCACTGAGAGGAACAGACGCCATCATGTGGACAGTTAAGTTTAGGAACGGCTCTCTTAAGAGATTTAAGTTCCCGATCAGGACAACCCCTGAAGGATCGATTGACTGTTACACCGGCAAGCCTGAGGTTGATTATTCAAAGATAAAACAGCCCGGCTACTTTACACACCACGGCGCAGGCAAAGTTATGCCTGTTATCAAGAAATAAGGAGGTAAATGAAATGGAAAAAGAAACCTGTACTTTTTCATACTGCCAGAGACCGGAGATTGTTGAGGTAGAGACAGACCTCCTCATTATCGGCGGTGGAATGTCAGCTTGCGGCACTGCATTTGAGGCAACCAGATGGGCAAACCCGAAAGGGATTAAGATAACAATGGTTGATAAGGCGGCAACAGAGAGAAGCGGCGCTGTTGCAATGGGCCTTTCAGCCATTAATACATACTGCGGCGAGAACGATCCGGCAGATTATGTGAAGTATGTCAGAAATGACCTTATGGGCATAACAAGGGAAGATCTTGTATACGACTTAGGAAGGCATGTGGATGACTCTGTCCACCTCTTTGAGGAATGGGGACTTCCTATATGGAAGCAGGGCGATGACGGATTCTCGCTCGACGGCTTTCAGGCAAAGGATGCAGGAAAGGCAATGCTCAAAGACGGCGGCAAGCCGGTCCGTTCAGGCAAGTGGCAGATAATGATAAACGGCGAGTCTTACAAGGTTATCGTTGCAGAGGCTGCAAAGAAGGCCCTTGAGATCAACAGGCAGGCAACAGGCGTTGCCCAGAACCACTTTGAGAGAGTGTTCATAGTTAAGCTTTACCATGATGCAAATGACCCCAAGAGGGTTGCAGCAGCAGCAGGCTTCAGCGTAAGAGAGAACAAGATATACCTCTTCAAGGCAAAGGCAATATGCCTTGGCGCAGGCGGCGCGGTTAACGTCTTCAGGCCGAGATCGGTCAAAGAGGGACAGGGAAGGGCATGGTATCCTGTATGGAACTCAGGCTCTGGCTATGCCCTTGGAATGCAGGCTGGCGCAGAGCTTACCATGATGGAAAACAGGTTCGTTCCCGCTAGATTCAAGGACGGATACGGTCCTGTCGGAGCATGGTTCCTTTTCTTTAAGGCAAAGGCAACCGATTCCAATGGCGAAGACTATTGCACAAATCCTGAGTATGTTGAAGATGCAAAGAAAAAATACGGCAAGTATGTTGATGCGTTGGGAACCGCTATCAGGAACCATCTGATGATGAGGGCTATGAAGGACGGCAAGGGCCCTATCCTTATGAGGACTCACGAGGCCATGCAGGCAATCAATGCAACCTTCAAGGAGAAGCTCGGAGAAAAAGAAGGCGCAAAGAAAGTCAAACACCTCGAGGCAGAGGCATGGGAAGACTTTTTGGATATGTGTATCGGACAGGCAGGCCTCTGGGCTTGTAAGAACATCGAGCCGGATAAATCGCCTTCCGAGATTATGCCTACAGAGCCTTATCTCCTCGGCTCGCACGCAGGATGCGCAGGCTTCTGGTGCAGCGGTCCTGACGACCTTGGCGCACCTAAGGAGTGGAGCTGGGGCTACAACAGGATGTCCACAGTCCCCGGTCTCTTCATGATGGGTGATATTGTGGGCGCATCCGGCCACAAGTTCTCCTCAGGCTCACACGCAGAGGGAAGGATTGCAGGAAAGAATGCAATCGCATTCATCCTCGACCATCCAGACTACAAACCTGCAATAAAGCAGACAGCAGACGAAATAGCAGGCGAGCTTTACATACCTTATGAGACCTTTGAGAAGAATAAGGTTGCTACAACCGATCCGTTCATTAACCCTAATTACATCAGGCCGCACATGCTTCAGGCAAGGCTTCAGAAGATCGCCGACGAGTATTTTGGCGGTATCTCCACATGGTACATGACCTCAAAGACCATGTTGGATGAGGGGCTTAAGCAGCTTGAGATGCTCAAGGAAGACTCGCAGAAAATGGCAGCATCCAACCTCCACGAGCTCATGAGATGCTGGGAGAACTTCCACAGAATTCTTTCTGTTGAGGCACATGCAAGGCACATCCTCTTCAGGGAAGAGTCCAGATATCCGGGCTATTACTACAGGGGAGACTTCGACCTTATTGACGACAACAACTGGAAGGTGTTCGTCAACTCAAAGTATGATGCTGAAAACAACACATGGGAACTCAAGAAAGTTCCTTATGTTCAGCTCGTTGACTAATTCTCTCAAGGAGGGGCTAAAGCCCCTCCTTTTTAATTATGCGTTATGGGTAATGCGTAATGGGTAGTACGCCGTATCTCATTGCCCATCACTCATCACGCATTGCAACAAATTAAGGAGGAAGAGCATGCCAGATGTCAATCGTATATTGGTTATAGGCGGAGGCTTCAGCGGTCTGACCACCGCGGTGGACGCGGCAGAGACAGGCGCTGAGGTGATAGTGGTAGAGAAGAACCCTTACCTCGGAGGAAGGGTTGCCCAGCTTAATAAATATTTTCCCAAGCTGTGCCCGCCGCTCTGCGGTCTTGAGATAAACTTCAGAAGGATAAAGACAAACGCCAACATTGCTTTTCATACAATGGCGGAGGTGGAGAGCATTTCCGGAGGCCCCGGAGACTACAATGTAACGATAAAGGCGAATCCGAGATATGTGAATGACAACTGCGTGGCGTGCAACGCATGCGCAGAGGCATGTCCGGCAGAGAGGCCGAATGATTATAATTTTGGCATGAATACCTCAAAGGCGGCGTATCTGCCTTTCAATCAGGCATTCCCGCAGAAGTATGTGATTGATGCGAATTACTGTAAGGGCGACTGCGGCAAGGCATGTCTGGATGCGTGCAAATATAATGCGATTGATCTCGACATGAAGCCTGAGGCGATAAATATCAAGGTTGATTCGATCGTTGCGGCAACAGGCTGGAATCCCTATGACGCCAAAAAGATGGATAACCTTGGATTCGGGAATGTAAAGAATGTGATCACAAACATGATGATGGAGAGACTCTCTGCTCCTAACGGCCCGACAGGAGGGAAGATAATAAGGCCTTCCGACGGGAAGCCTGTGCAGAGCATAGCCTTTGTCCAGTGCGCGGGAAGCAGGGATGAAAAACACCTGCCTTTCTGCTCGTATATATGCTGCTTAGCCTCATTGAAACAGACAACATACATAAGGGAGCAGAATCCGGACTCAAAGGCATACATCTTCTATATAGACATCCGCACGCCCGGAAGATACGAGAAGTTTTTCTGGAAGGTCAAAGAAGACCAGAATGTTTCGCTTATAAAAGGCAAGGTTGCTAAGATCACTCAGGATGTGGATTCCGACGATGTTATAGTTGAGGCAGAGGACATGCTCACAGGAAATAAGATAAGGACCAAGGTGGATATGGTAGTGCTCGCAACAGGAATGGAGCCTGCAGGAGCGAGCAATAAGGTTAAAGGAGTTAAATACAACGATGACGGCTTTGCACTTGCCGGTCCCGGAATATTCCCGACCGGATGTTCGAAGAATCCCATGGATGTTGCTAGATCAGGACAGGACGCTACAGGCGCGGTGATAAAGGCGATAGCAGCGGGAAATTTTAAAGGACAGGGGAGGTAGACTGAAATGGAGAAAAAACTCGGTCTTTATATATGCGAAGGATGCTCCATAGGGGAATCCCTGAATATAGAGAAACTCACAAATATTGGGAAAAATGCTCTGAAGGTTCCGGTTGTAAAGTCACACTTTGCTCTTTGCGGAAAGGAAGGCATTGACCTCATAAAGAACGATATACAGAGCGAGGGCGTAAATACTATAGTTCTGGCTGCATGTTCTTCACGCATAAAGTACGAGGAGTTCGACTTCCCCGGAAGCCTTGTTGAAAGGATCCCTCTGAGAGAGCTTGCGGTATGGGTTCAGGAAGAGAAGAGCGAGATGCAGATTGCTGCTGAGGATTACATAAAGATGCATGTTATAAAGGCGCAGAAGGGAGATATACCCGAGCCTTATATGATGGAGACCGTAAAGACGATCCTTGTCATAGGCGGCGGTATGGCTGGAATGTCCTCGGCCCTTCAGTCGGCAAATCTCGGCTATCCGGTTGTTCTCGTAGAAAAAGAAGCGCAGCTCGGAGGCTTTGTAAACAAGCTTTATAAGAAGATACCGACCGCTGAATATTACACAGAGCCTCTAATTGTAGATACTGAGATTGATAAGGTAGTCAAAGAGGTGGAGAGCCATCCGAATATAAAGGTCTACAAATCCGCAAAGGTAGAAAAGACCGACGGCCAGCCTGGCGCTTACGATGTGACCATATCATCAAACGGCTCTGAAGAGGTCGTAAAGATAGGAGCCATTGTATTAGCTGCTGGATGGAGACCGTATGATGCAACAAAGCTCGATCACTTAGGATACGGCAAATTCAAGGATGTAGTTACAAATATAGAATTCGAGGAGATCGCCCGGAAATCCGGTAATAAAGGAAAGATCACAAGACCCTCAGATGGAAAAGAGGCCAAGAAGGTGGCATTTATCCAGTGCGCAGGCCAACGCGATCCGAACCACCTTTCTTATTGCTCGGCGATGTGCTGCGCCACATCACTCAAGCAAGCAAAGTATGTAAGGCAGAATCAGGATGCCGTGGCTATGATTCTTTACAAGGACATCAGAACACCCGGCAGACTGGAGTTTTATTATAAAGAGGCTCAGAATGACGCTGGCGTAATGCTTACAAAAGGTGAGGTGACAGGCGTCAGTGATGCAGGCCGCGGTAATCTCTATGTGGAAATGGAAAATTCCCTTCTCGGTGAAAAGGTGAATGTCGAGGCAGACCTCGTTGTTTTAGCAACAGGAGTTGTTCCAGCGACACTCGATGACCCGATTCTAAATCTGCAGTACAGGCAGGGCCTCGGTCTTCCTGACCTTGATCTCTACGATGGTTTTGCAGATTCAAATTTCATATGCTTCCAGTATGAAACAAGAAGGACAGGAGTTTACGCTGCGGGATGCGTGAGACAGCCCATGAATATGGCGGAGGCTCAGGAAGATGCTGCAGGAGCCGCTCTCAAGGCAGTGCAGTGTGTGGAGCATGTTGCAAAAGGAATAGCAGTTCATCCCAGGGCATGGGATATGACATATCCTGACCCATTCATGCAAAGGTGTACCTCATGTAAGAGATGTACAGAGGAGTGTCCGTTCGGAGCAATTGACGAAGACGAAAAAGGGACTCCATTCTTTAAGCCGGGCAGATGCCGCAGATGCGCTACATGTATGGGAGCTTGTCCTGAGAGAATTGTCTCTTTCAAGGATTACCATGTTGACATGATAGGCTCTATGCTCAAGAACGCCTCCGTTCCGGAAGACGAAGACGAGCCCCGCATATTCGTTCTTTGCTGTGAAAACGACGCCTATCCTGCGGTTGATACAGCAGCTCTCCAGAAGATAAAGATAAACCATGCCGTCAGATTCGTACAGCTCAGATGTCTCGGCTCTACGAACCTCGTCTGGATTGCGGACGCATTTTCAAGAGGAGTTGACGGCCTGCTTTTGCTCGGCTGTAAATACGGAGAGAACTACCAGTGCCACTTTGCTAAAGGCAGCGAGCTCGCGAACTACAGGCTCGGAAAGGTTCAGGAGACTCTCGACAGACTCCAGCTCGAGGCAGACAGGGTTCAGATGGTTCAGCTTGCAATAGACGAGTATGAGAAGATACCCGACATAATCAATGAATTCGTGGATAAGGTCAAGGAGATAGGGCCTAATCCATTCAAAGGATTTTAGGAGGTAAGATGGCTGAAAAAGTAATTAGCCCTGATTTGAAATTTGTCAAAGAGGTAATCGCCTCAGGCGGCGGTGATCTGAAAAAGTGCTATCAGTGCTCCACCTGCACCGTGGTCTGCAATGTGACCCCAGACACAAAACCGTTCCCTCGAAAGGAGATGCTTTATGCCCAGTGGGGAATGAAGGATAAGCTCATAAGCAATCCTGACATATGGTTATGCCACCAGTGCAGCGACTGCACTGCTTATTGCCCGAGAGGCGCAAAGCCGGGAGAGGTCTTGGGAGCGGTCAGAAAGGTTTCTATAAAGCACTATTCTCCGACACCTCTTGCAAGTATGGTCGGAGACCCTAAATTTCTCTTGATACTGCTTGCGATTCCCGTGCTTTTATTTCTCTCATATATAGTTCCTAAAGGCTATCTCGATTTTTCAGCAATACCGAGGGGAGAAAACGGTGCGATCGTTTACGCTAAGTTTATGCCAGTTTTCCCTAATATTGATGTCACCTTCGGAGCAGCAGCGCTTTTTGCAGTTGTCTGTTTTGCTGTCGGCATTATGAAATACTGGAAAGAGATGACGGTAAATGCCGGCCTTACAAAATGGGGCATGGCAGCTAAGGGCAATATCTTTGAAACTATATATAAAACTATTGTTGAGATAATGGCGCATAAGAGATTCCAGAAGTGTAATGTGACAAAAGCTCGTTCAACATCTCATCTTATGGTCTTTTACGCCTTTATTGGTCTTGCTATAACAACTACATGGGCGATTGTGTATCTTTATGGACATGAATTTCTCAGCATTCCGAAGATAGGTATTTTCAACTTCGGAGAGTCGCCTTATCCGCTTTACGATCCCATGAAGCTTCTCGGCAATGCGAGCGCTCTTGCGCTTCTGATAGGAATTACGCTTGTCATACTCAACCGCATGAAAAATGCATCAAAGGCCGGGATCGGCAGCTACTTCGACTGGCTCTTCCTCTTTGTGGTCTTCATGATTATGGCTACCGGCATATTCTCAGAGGTGTTCAGGCTTCTTAACATAGCAGGGCTTGCATATCCTACATATTTTACACATCTTGTTTTTGTGTTTTTTCTCTTTGCGTATGCGCCTTTTTCAAAAATGGCGCATATGGTTTACAGGGCAACAGCAATGGTATTTGCAAAGCATGTGCAGAGGGAGGAGCAGTCGTAGTGGCCTCTTAACCTGATTATGGGTAAGAAGGAGGTGAAACGGCAGGAAGGAAAAAGGGTTTGCCTTTCATTTATTTTTTTAAAGTAATTTTTAGTTAGAGTTTTGGGACTTTTGGCAGTAAAAAAATAAACGGAGGAGGAGAGCTAAATGAGTACAATTATTCTTTTTGCCCTTATCTGCGGAGTAGCCGGCGTAGTATACGCCCTTTATACCGCGGCGTGGGTAAACAAACAGGATGCCGGAAGCGACCGTATGCAGCAGATATCCAATGCGGTCAAAGAAGGCGCTTATGCATTTCTTGCTCGTGAATACAAAACCGTAGCTGGCGTTGCGGTTGTTCTGGTTGTTCTGCTTGCAGTCTTCTTAGGGGCATGGACTGCAATAGGATTTATAATCGGGACAGTCGGTTCCGCCCTTGCCGGGTTTATCGGCATGTGGGTTACTGTCCGTGCGAATGTTCGTACAACACAGGCAGCATCAAAGGGGCTGCAGAACGCCCTGACCCTTTCTTTTAAGGGCGGCTCGGTTACCGGACTTATGGTTGTCGGATTGGGCATTATAGGAATTGCCGGATATTATTTTGTAGCGAAACAGGCTGCAGGTGAAGAGGCATTCCACGCGCTTATTGGATTGGGCTTCGGATGCTCGCTCATGTCCGTGTTTGCCCGTATTGCAGGCGGTATATATACAAAGGCAGCAGATGTCGGCGCAGACCTTGTAGGAAAGGTTGAAGCAGGCATCCCTGAGGATGACCCGAGAAACCCTGCTGTTATTGCTGATAATGTCGGCGACAATGTTGGCGATTGCGCAGGTATGGCAGCAGACTTGTATGAAACTTATACAGTTACGCTTGTTGCTGCAATGCTTCTTGCTAAATCAGTGTTTGGCGCAGGCAGCGCATGGGTTGAGTTCCCGCTTCTTTTAGGCGGCGTTTCAATAATTGCTTCAATCATCGGAACATATTTTGTGAAGCTCGGCGCAAAGCAGTATATCATGGGCGCTCTTTATAAAGGTCTTGCGGTGTCTGGTGTTCTTGCCGCAGGCGCATTCTATGTAATAACACAATGGTTCATGGGGCAACTCGGCGGTGATACCGGTGGCTTTACCCCAATGAGCGTATTCGGCACTGCTGTTATAGGTCTTGTATTGACGGGCCTTATTGTGTGGATTACCGAATACTATACCGCCAAGGAATACAGGCCTGTTCAGACTATCGCTAAAGCAAGCCTTACAGGACACGGCACTAATGTTATAGCAGGTCTCGCAATGAGCATGGAGGCTACTGCGCTTCCTGCCCTCGTTATTGTTGGAGCAATTCTCGGAGCATTCGCTCTCGGAGGAGGCTTCGGAGGTAATGTCGGCGGCGGCCTTTTTGCGATAGCTCTCTCAGCAGTTTCAATGCTTTCTATGACAGGCATTGTCGTTGCGATAGACTCTTACGGCCCGATTACTGACAATGCAGGCGGTATCGCTGAAATGGCGGAGCTGCCCGAAGGAGTCAGGGCTGTAACTGACCCTCTCGATGCTGTCGGAAATACTACAAAGGCTGTTACCAAGGGCTATGCTATCGGTTCGGCAGGACTTGCTGCTCTCGTTCTTTTTGCAGAATATTCGAGAGAGCTGACAAAGAAGCTGGGCGGCATAAGCTTCGATCTCTCAGATCCCTATGTTATTGCCGGACTTTTTATAGGCGGTCTTATACCGTATTACTATGGCGGGAGACTGATGCTTGCAGTCGGCAAGGCGGCTGGAGGCGTTGTCGAAGAGGTTAGGAGACAGTTCAGAGAGATCAAGGGAATCATGGAAGGCACAGGCAAGCCAGAATACGGCAAATGCGTTGATATAGTCACAAAGTCAGCTATTAAGGAGATGATGATCCCGGCTCTTATCCCTGTGGCAGCTCCTATTGTTGTCGGTTTTGTGCTCGGACCTAAGGCTCTCGGAGGCTTGCTGATAGGAAGCATCCTTACTGGACTCTTCCAGGCAATAGCTATGACAAGCGGCGGCGGCGCATGGGACAATGCTAAAAAGTCCTTTGAAGACGGCGTTACAGACGACAAAGGCGTAATGCACAAGAAGGGAAGCGACGGACACAAGGCGTCGGTTACAGGCGACACAGTCGGAGACCCTTATAAGGACACGGCAGGACCGGCAATTAACCCGATGATAAAGGTTATAAACATCGTGGCTCTGCTTATCATCCCGCTTCTTTAATAGTTTAAAAGTTAAAGCCGGTCCCAAGAAAAACGGGACCGGCTTTTTTATTACACCACTAATTTATAAAGGCAAGGCAGGCATGGATGAAAAGCCTTTATCAGCGATACCTCAGCGCCGATCCCTCCGTTTAAGCAGTTTCGGCAAGAACACATCTTTGCCTAACATCAATGCTTGCTAAAAAACAGGAGGTTTTTGTAAAATAAACATCTAAACTTTATTGCAGGAGGTTTTTAAGTTGAAAGAAGGAATTCATCCCAATTATAAAGAGGCAAAGATTGCCTGTGCATGTGGAGAAACATTTGTTACACGTTCTACAAGAGAAAAGATACACATTGATATTTGTTCAAAATGTCATCCCTTCTTCACAGGGAAACAGAAGATCCTTGATGCAGAAGGAAGAGTAGAAAAATTCAAGAAGAAATACGCAAAAAAATAGCATATTCAGGGATTTAGGATTAGGGTTTAGGGATTAGTCTAAATTCTAATCCTTTTTTATTGGAGAAAACATGAAAAACATTGGCGGACAGGCAGTAATAGAAGGTGTAATGATGAAATCTCCTTTATGCTGGAGTGTGGCAGTAAGGGATTCTGAAGGGAAGATAAGTCTAAAGACAGAGAAGACTAAAAAGTTATCATCATTTTACAGATTGCCTTTAATAAGGGGCGTTATATCATTGTGTCAGGCCCTTAGCATAGGGATAAAGGCAATAGAGTTTTCTGGAAGCGTCGCTTATAAAGAAAATCAGGATTCGGAAGATGAAAAACATAAGTCAACAGTTGGAGCAAAGATAGGCATGATGATTTCCATTGTTGTGGCTATTGCTTTTGCCATAGTTATATTTAAATTTCTTCCACTTTATCTTACTACCATGATAAGTCAATATGTGGACAGCGTTTCAAATAATTCATTATTTTTTAATTTTACAGATGGATTGCTTCGGGTAAGTATTTTTTTGTTATATGTCTTTTGTATCGGCCTATGGAAGGAAATGAAGCGGGTCTATCAGTATCACGGAGCAGAGCATAAGGTCATATACACATATGAGTCGGGTGAGGATTTAACTGTTGAAAATGCAAAGAAATACAAGCCCTACCACCCGAGATGTGGCACCAGCTTTTTATTATTGGTAATGATTATAAGCATTATGGTATTTATGCTCATTCCACAGCACTGGGACTTTATGAGCAAACTCCTGTCAAGGATTGTTCTGATACCTCTGATAGCCGGAATCTCCTATGAAGTGTTGAGATTTTCTGCAAAAAAGAGGGATAACCCGTTAATTAGACTTTTAATCATTCCCGGACTCCTTTTGCAGAGGTTAACAGTAAGAGAACCTGAAGATTTACAGATAGAAGTGGCATTGGCTGCCCTCAATGAAGTATTGAAAATAGAAGGTTCTGAAGAGGGTATGGTCAATGTTAGATAAGCTTTTAATGATCGAAGAAAAATATGAGGATATAACAAATGCGTTATTTAATCCGGAAATCCTGTCCAATGCCCAGGCGTATCAAAAGTATTCTAAAGAACAAGCAGAGCTTTTGCCCATTGTCGAAAAGATCAAAGAATATAAGAAACTTCTCGTTGATATAGAAGATGCAGAGGAGCTTATTAAAAGCGGAGACGGTGATTTAAAGGAACTTGCCTTGGAAGAACTGGATGAGTTGAAAAGAAAGAGACCGGTGATAGAGGAAGAGTTAAAGATCATGCTCATTCCAAAAGACCCGAGAGATGAGAGGAATGTTATACTGGAAATCAGGGCAGGCACAGGAGGAGAAGAGGCAGCCCTTTTTGCAGCCAATCTGTTCAGGATGTATTCAAAATACGCTGAGGCAAAAAAATGGAAAGTAGATGTGATAGACTCCAGTCCTACTGGTCTCGGAGGCATAAAAGAGATAATAGCAAATATAACAGGGAAAGGCGCTTATAGTAAGCTGAAATATGAAAGCGGTGTCCACAGGGTTCAAAGGGTGCCTGTAACAGAAGCCTCTGGAAGGATACACACCTCGGCTGCAACAGTGGCGGTATTGCCTGAAGCAGAAGATGTGGATATTAAAATAGAGGAGAAGGATTTGAGAATCGACACCTTCTGTTCTTCAGGCGCAGGCGGCCAAAGCGTTAACACAACTTATTCAGCAGTGAGGATAACTCATGTGCCTACGGGCATGGTAGTGCAGTGTCAGGACGAGCGCTCTCAGCTTAAAAATCGCGAGAAGGCTATGAAGGTTCTCCGTTCGCGGCTTCTGGAACTGGAGATAGAAAAGAAGGAGAAGGAGAGGGCAGCGGACAGGAAAACACAGGTTGGCTCTGGAGACAGGAGCGAGCGGATAAGGACATACAACTATCCGCAGAATCGCGTGACAGATCATAGGATTGGCCTTACCCTTCATAGGCTCGAACAGGCGCTTGAAGGGGACATTGATGAGATTATTGATGCCTTGAACACCCATTATCAGGCGGAGAGGCTGAAAGAATTATAACGCCTGAACTCACAGGTGCGGCGGTCGTTATGCCGCATCCAGTGGAGTGTTTTGTTACACGTTATAATCCTGTAATTTTTTGCCGTTTATCAAGACTTCAAATTTATTAACAAGAGACTCTTTCAATAACAGTTTCAAAAGGTCACTCTTCGAGGATGAAAGATTTTTTATAGAAAATCCTATGTCACTTGTAAGTTTAAGGATTGGTAAGGGGGTGTATTCTTTATCGCCAATTTTTACTTCTTTGAGGTTGGAAAACAGCATCATTTTAATCAGCCCATCTTTAATATCTTCTGTTGAAGGAATCATGCTCCCCTTTGAATGCTTACCTTCAATAAGGCAAACCGTATTTTTAATCAATTTAGCTTCATCACATGTAAAATAATAATATCCGCCGAGATAGTTTTTGATAGTCAATGTTGCTTTTGACCCGTCTAATTGTTCCTTCGGCTGAACGGTTGTTCTTTCTCGTACCTGCGCTTTTTGAGCGAGATTCCTTGAGAGGTTCATAAAGTTTTCTTTGCCTTTCAGCAACTCTTGTATACGGCTATGTGCTGTGGTGAACGAGTGCATATCTATTTTTAATCTCTGCGAGATATTTTTGTATGCAGCTAATGCTTTTTCGCCAACTATGCCGACATTCTCAATCTGAGATAAGTTCCAATGTAATGCATCTGATTGATAAGATAAGAGATTAGTAAAATTAAATTGCAGATGCTTTATATTAAATCTTTGGTCTGTTATTTTGTGGTTATATCTCGTGCTTTTGTCAGCTTGGTTATAGTATGAAATGATAGTATAAACGCCTAAAAGGCTCATCAAGGATATAGTGTCCCATTGCAGAAAATCTCTATCTCCTTCTTTGCCTTCGTCTTTGAAAATTGGAATGATTGTTACTTTCTTGCCTTGAAAACCTAAAGTATCATAAACCCTTGAATATGGATAAGACCGTGTGCGTTTTGCTGAAACCCACCAGCTTACCGCAATTTGTACGTCCTTATCAAAGTTGAGGATAAAAGAGGCGTCTTTGTCAAAAACATCAGTTAGACTTTTTATATCGTATGAACTCAATTCTCTACATAAAAAAGGTTTATATGTTATCCCAGTTATCCTAGCTGATACATGCATATTTTTCGCCTTCTCGGATAATATGCTCAAATGTATCATCCCGATTTAATAATCCTGCTTGTCCGTTAAATCCGACTTTTGTTTCAATGATTGGCAATAGAGATTTTTTAATTTCTATGCCAACACTATTTCTTTTAAGTTCTCTTGCAATTTTCATTGTTGTTCCACTTCCGCAAAATGGGTCGAGAATTGTTTCGCCTATATATGAAAATAACTTAATACATCTGTAAGCTAATTCGTTTGGGAAGGCTGCAATTCCTTTTTCCATCGGTGAGCCTGGCAACACATTAACCATATCCCACAAAGTCATAAACCATTTATTATCCTGAAATTCTTTTAAATCAATCTTTGAAGCCTCTCTGATTTCTTTTGGGATAGATTTATAATCAAATTTTCCTTTTTGAAAAATGATTATGCTTTCCAAAAGATTATCGGGGTAGAAATACATCGGATATGGATTTTGCAGCATGACTCCACTTCTGCGACTGATTCTTAAATAACCTTCAGGTTTTTTCCATATTATTCTATCCCTATATCTGAATCCAGCATCAAGAAATATTCTTGTTGCATCAGCAACAATTGGGAATTTTTCACCATTGATAAGCATATCATCAATATTAAGAACAAAAATTCTACCATTTTGAAGAACTCTAAAAGATTCACTTGCTACTCTTTTTAGAACTCCTAAATATTGGTCATAATTTTTAAACAACCCTTCATAATCAAATGGGGCATTAAAATAGGGCGGAGAAGTAACAACCAAATGAATTTCTTCATCAGATATTTCTTTCATACTCATGCAATTGCCGATTATCAGCCTGTGGTGTGTATTCACTGGTTTTTCCCTATATAGAATCAATGATGATTTACTGGTTTAAATTAACAGATAAGCATGATAAATGCAAGAATTAAAGAGGGCGATTTATGCTAACTTGGCTGTTAATGCCGTTATCATTATTTGACGTATAACGTAGAATTAACCGATGCGGGACAAGAATAACGTTAAAGAGCAAAAAGACAATTTGGAAATTTTAAACCACTGCTCATCTGAAAAAGCGCCCTGTGTCCCGCATTCGGTTCAATGACTGGTTGTGCGTTTTTTTATGTTCCAGCCGATGCTATAGAAGAAATCGGCAGATCGTTTTCAAATATTTTTAGTTGATTTCTGTATGTTATTATTCTCTGGTTTGCCAACGTTACATAAGAAGGCTCTAAATCATATCCGATATAATGCCGACCGTCTTTCGAGGCAACAAGACAAGCTGTTCCACTACCACAAAATGGGTCAAGAACAACGTCTCCCTCGAAAGTATAAAGTTGAGTTAATCTGTGCGGTAGCTCCTCTGGAAATGGTGCGGGATGTCCAATCATGCGGGCTGATACTGCGGGGAATGTCCAGACGCTTTTTGTCCACTCAAGGAAGTCCTCTTTGGTAATGGTACTTTTTTTATGCCCTCTCTTTCTCGAAAAAGATTCCTTCGAGAAAACTAAAATATACTCATGAATATCTCTTAACACAGGGTTTGCGGCAGACAGCCAACTACCCCAAGCAGTTGAAGGACTTGCACTTGATGCTTTGTTCCATATGATTTCTCCTCGCATATGAAAACCAATCTCAAGCATGTCCTCAATGATATAGCTATGTAAAGGAATATATGGCTTTCTTCCAAGATTGGCAACGTTGATGCAAGCTCTCCCACCTGTAACTAATTTTTTGTAAGTTTCCGTGAAAACAGTTTTTAACAAAGTTCTATATTCGCTTAATGACAAGTCTTCATCATATTCTTTTTTTACATTGTAAGGTGGTGAGGTAATCATCAGATGAACGCTATAATCAGGAATCTCACTCATTACCTCACTGGACTTGCAATAAATTTTATCAAGGTGTTCTGTTGGAATAGGGTTTTCATGTTATGTATGCAATTGTTTAAATGATTCCTCAATTTTTGTCTTAAGAATAATTTGATTGACAGGATATATTTTGTTATTGAAATGTACTTTTATCAGCCAATTGTCATTATTAAATTCTTGCCTCACATTTGCATATTCAAATTGTCTGTGGCAATTAGCGCAAACGATTACAAGATTGCGTGGGTTATTGGATAATAAAGGGTTGACATGATGAATTTCAAAATATGGCCCGTTGTCTTTTTTAAGAAACCAAAAATCACATACCTGGCAATGACCATGATAAACCTCAGTTAATAAAGTCCTTAAATTAAACGGGACGTTCTCTCTTGCCTTGTTTGAGCGCTTATTAATGTACCGCCTTTCCTCATGAGGAATGTCTTTAGTCAGTCTTAAAAATTCTGAAAGAACTACTTTTTTATTTTCAATACCTGTCCATTTGGAAAGATGTATTATTTCTTCTTTAGCGGCTGTTTCATTTTTGGCATTGTCAAGGTTTTTCTGTATCTCATGGGTTTTCACTATGAAGTTATGCTCTGGAATAATTCTATAAATTGATTGTTCCTTATCTATCATCTGAATAACAATCTCATCGCCGTCCTTGATTTTGCTTCTTCTAAACCATTCAGCCATACCGCCAATCCTACATTCTCTGGTTGCGCTCGTATATGAGGAATAAGTTTTGACTTCCGGAGCGGGAGAATCATCTAAATAAACATGGAGACGTGTAATGCTATCAGGGAACAATTTTGCCAGCGAGACAGGGATAGCTATCAAACCTTTATTGAGACGGCTTTGAGTTATTTTAACAGTTGCATAATTGTAGTTCGTTGGGCTTTTAATTTTAAGCATTTATCTCTGATTCCACCTCATCGCAATCTTCCCATCCTTCTAAATTGCTTAATATCTCAGCCTCATCAATCGGAAGATTTTTTGCTCTTTCATATGCTAAGTGTTCATTATCTGCATTTATTTCATAACTGCAAAAACCAGAAAAATATCTTTTAACAAGAAATTTCATATTCCTCCTTTCTAATGGTCTACTTTGGAATAGTAGCTGTTTGTGATGGGAGTGTTGCCCATGATGATTATGGGAATTTGGGAAGCCTGAAAACTTGATACTCTGATATTAATGCTTTTGCCGATTGCCTTCAGCATGGAATCGGAACGTAAAAGTCCGGGATTACCTTGATGAGTCTTATAATCTCCGATACATGATAATTTATTATTCTTTTGAAGTTCCCAATTCCAAACGATGGACATCTTCACTTCGATTATGGCTACAATGTCATCAGGATTTTGTTGAATGTTTTTATTTTTAGAAATAACTACATCAGTAGGAGACTGATTTGATAAGGAAATCTCGTTACAGATTGCACCTTGAACTGCAAAAAGACCTTTATCTTGTATAGTTTTTTGGATTAAATCAGTTGTCCACTTCTCAGTAAAGTTTCCGATAAGAGCATTCCGGCTTTGCAAAGTGCTTTTCGTACCGTCATAACCTTTGGGCCAATAAGCTAAATGCTTGCCTGCGTCGGTAACATAAAATAACTGTTCGGGCGTTGCAAAACCAGTCGCCTCATTGAAAAACTGTTGTTCTACCTCTTTGCCCCAAAGTTTTTCCATGCGGTTATTGTACCTTTTTTTATGTCAGACATGAAAGCCTGAAAATCTTATAGCCATACCCATATGAAATTCGCTAATCTGACGCACAACAATTACTATACGAACTGTCGTATTTTCCTAAAACTGTCTAAACTATAGCACATTCAAAAGATTTTTTAATAGAAAAAGTCTCATAAAATCAATTGCAGAATATTTCACTATCTCGTATTTTATGATATTATGGATAAAAAGCGAAATAGTGGGAAATGTGGCAAAATTGTCTGACGCTAAAAAGAATCTCCTTCCTGAGTTTTTCAAAAGTTCCTTTTGGACAAGAAGCTTGCTCCTGGCACTTAATAAGAATGTAGAGACGACCATGATTTACACCCATGTCCTGCGCGATATGTCTAATGCTCTCCAGAGCCCGCTTAATGCGCTTTACGGAAATAAATAATGACCGCAATTGACAAATTAAAAGAGGTTTCTGCCTTTCTTGAATCAAAAGGCATTGAAGATGCTGCCAAAGAGGCCGAGATGCTTATAATAGAAACACTCCACATAGACAAGTCAAAACTTTATGTTGGTAGTTTGGAAATAACAGAAGAGGCATCAAAGCAAATAGATGCACTCACATCAAGGCGCGCTCAGGGAGAGCCAATTCAATATATTATAGGTCATGTTGATTTTTATGGGCTGAGGATAAGTGTAGGCAGAGGGGTTTTAATTCCGAGACCAGAGACAGAGCTTCTTGTTGAAGAAACAATTAAAGAATTAAAAAAACGGTTCACGGTTCACGGTTCACAGGTCACGGTTTTAGACCTCTGCACAGGCAGCGGGTGTATCGCCATAGCACTTGCAAAGCACTTCCCCGATGCAGATGTATACGGAATTGACAAATCAGACACGGCCATTCAGTATGCAATCAGGAATGCATCCGAAAATAATATAAAAAATATACATTTCATAAGAGGCGATCTCTTTGAGCCTGTTAAACAAATTAAATTTACCTGCATAATATCTAATCCGCCGTATATCAGAAAGGGCGATATTCGTGATCTTCAAAGGGAGATAAAGGATTACGAGCCGATAGAAGCGCTTGATGGCGGAGAAGATGGTCTTGATTTTTATAGAAGGATTTTGAAAGATGCTCCTAAATATCTTAAAAAAGAGGGCATTGTCCTGCTCGAAATAGGATACGATCAGGCAGATGATGTTAGGAAGATAGCCTCTGAAGCAGGATTTAAAGATATAAGTTTCCGAAAGGATTACGCGGGTATAAAAAGGATATTTGTTGGCAAACAAAATTGACAAAGGGGAGGGAAAAGGGGTCAAGGCGCACGGTCAATTAGTACTGGTAAGCTG